>NZ_JBBIAM010000070.1:0-49150 GCF_054185185.1 Bradyrhizobium sp. UFLA05-153 | reverse complement strand
ACCCCATGGGGGTATAAAATCTCAAACACCAATCAGCCGACTCGGTCTAACCGAGGACAACCTCTTGAGGCTCCACATCTAGCTCTGCAGCACGTTGAGGAGGACCTGCGCGTAATAGAGCAAGGGCTAGAGCAGCTCCGACTGCCACGCGAGCACAAATCCGAAAGGTCGCGCGGGCGCGTTTAGGCATACGTCAACTCGAACATACCCGAACACACATCCTCCTGTTGGGGTAGCAAGTGTTCCAAATGGCGAACGTCCAGGGATCGGGAGCGGAACACTGTAGCCGCGGTTCATCTGCAAAGCTTGCGGCAGGCGTGGCGCGAATCCTGAGGGGCGGCAGTGAGCCGATCATGAGCATCTTCCCGATGCGCGATCGCGCTAGGGCTGGTTCATGAAGCTTACGCCGAACGTCCCTTCGCCAACCAGTAAGCCGCGCGCGCAAGCTCATCGAGCTCGCCACCGGTATCGAAGCCGTCCAGGACGGGATCCCACATCGAGAAAACCAATGCGCTCTTCCTACACGTTGAAAGGCAGCGGCCCGGAGTTCGGCGCAGGGATCAAGCACGCGGTCGAGCGCGATGGCTCGAGCTGCACGAAAGCGGGACTATGTCCGGCTCAATGCCGTAGATAACAAGCCCCCCAATGCAACGAATGACAGATCGGGGCTGGGGCCGCCCATTTGACGAGCCCATCAAAACTGGCGGCGACCTCGTGGCTGCGCGATGCCGGCGAGCACATTGCCGCGCTGCCGAAGAACGTGCACGACGTACCTGAATGGCCAGTTGCGATGGAAGATTGATCCTGACGGTGGCGGAGCAAGGTGGCCCAACGATGTTCGCCTGGATCGGCATCATGCGAGTCTTGGACCGCAGGAAGCCACCGCCCGATTCAGGACTACGACGCAAGAAAGCCAAGGCGTATTGGGTCGTCCGGTGACAGTCTTCGTTTACGTCAACACGAACATGACCCAGGCTATTGCCGATCCTCGTATCGCTCACATCGGGGATCGCCATGCCTCACCGTAGTGATCTCCTGGAAGTTGTTTTTCGGGTCACAGTGCAATAGCGCGTACTCCGACAGATACGGATATGCGACGCGCCAACAGATATTCACGCCCGCCGGCACCTCTCGCGGATACCCGCGTATCGTGTACATGCAGACATTGTTGAGGCCCGCATCTGACCTTTTGGGCGTCTCGGCCGTGCCTTGGGCATGAGCCTGGACTAGCGAAGCCAATGTGAAGAACGAGGCAGCGACAGCGCGCATTTTCGTCTCCTGTTGCTTTCAATGGCAGCAATCTGAGCTTAAGGCCCGGCTCGTGTCTGCACAAGGTATCCCTCTTATTACGACCTCAACATTCTGGTGGAGATTTGCTGCTACAAACCGACGTAACTTTAGTTCTGGCGCGGGACTGGATAGATACTTCACATTTTCGCTCTTGACCGGCGGGCCGCAGCGTCAAATGCCGCTGGGCGCCGGCCAATCTAGAATCGCAACACTCTATGGAACTTCTCGCTAGCCGTCGTTGTTGCTATTGAGACGGCTGCTCTACCCGCCGCTCCGAGCCGCGAGGAAGGAAAAATACCGAGCCAGAAGCTCGGCGTTTTCCGTATATATCCAGGCAGTTCCGTCCGACGTCGGTAGCAAAATTTTACCGGGATCGGCCGCACCAATCGCAACAAGCCGCTCGAGAATCGATGGGCCTTGGCTTTCCGGTGGTGCAGAACAGACGTGTGCCGCATGACGCGACCATGTCGCTGCGTCCAGGCGTTGGCTCTAAAGGACGCCGACGTCTATAGCATCTCGCGAGATAGCGGACAGCGGCGATCGTTCCACCAAACGAAGCAGGTGCTAACAGCACAGAAAGATCTTTGCTCGACACATTGTACCAATCTTCAAAATAGATTGGCCCGCCATCATGCGGTTGCCAAAGCCCGGCGGCCCGTGTCGAACACAACCTAGAACAAAGCGCGGGACTGGTGCCATCCGATTCGAGCCTAGCTTGCGAATCAGTATTGATCGGGCCCCCCACCATAAATTGGCAGCCCCACCACGATCGCGGGCTCCGACCACCGGTTCGATGCCCAGAACAGGAATTGGCTGACGCTATCGACCTGATCGTCGTGTCGGCCGTTGGGGAAGGCGAGGATCTCGCTGAGGAAATCGGCCAGCCAGGGCGCCTCGCGCGGCAGCAAGACCTGCCCCGCTTCGATCTTCGCCGACTGCGCCGCGAGCCGGTCCTGCTTGTCGCCCTTGGGCACGATCGCAATCGGATGGGGCATGCCGTACGGTGGATCATTCCTGAGATCCTGCAGCAGCGACAAGCCAAATCCGGCTTTCTCGATCAGGATTGTATCGGCGCCGAACTGGCGCGCGAGCTGTGGGATTTTGCGGCGCAGGTCGGGATAGGCAAGCCGGTCGCGAAAGACGTGGAGCAGATAGTAGCTGTTCTTGCGCTTGAGCCAGGTGGTGCCCACCGAGTAATCGTTGCTATCGCCAATCGCAGCCGCCACATCCCAACTCTGCACGATGCGGTCGCCAGGCTGTTGCACCGGGCATTGATCATAGACCAGGAGCCATTCGCGTTTGATGGCATTGCCGCCGTCAGGAACCGGCTGCTGCAGATATTGGGCGGCAAATCTCTGGCTGCCGGTCTCGCGCTGGACGGCTTCCAGCACGTGGGCGTCCTCACGCTTGGGCTGCAGCGGCTCGCCGCGGTGCCAGCGTTTGAACCGGTTCGGTCCGATCGCGATTCTGCAATCGTCCGGCGCGATGGCCGGCAAATTCAGGTGGTTCCAATTTTCGGTGCGGAGCAGGTGCCCGGATAAATCGTCAGGGTGCAGGCGTTGCATGACCACGATGATCTGGCCGTTCTGTTTATCGTCCAGACGCGACACTAACGTGCCTTGGTACCAATTCATGACCCGGCTGCGCGCCTTGCCCGAGAGGGCCTCATCCGCCTTGTGGGGGTCGTCAATGATGATGAGATTGGCGCCCCGACCCGTCAGTGTGCCCTCGACAGAGGTGGCGTAGCGGCAGCCGCCAAGCGTTGTCACCGCCTCAAGGCCGGTGTCCTTGGCAAGCCGCATGGCCGGAAAGGCGCGTTGGTACCACTCGGAGTCGATGACCATCTTGAATTGCCGGTGCAGCTCGAGGGCCAGTTCGTTGGAGTAACTGACGACGATGATGCGGCGTGTCGGATCATGGCCGAGCAGCCAGGCGACATAGGCGACCGACACGCAAATCGATTTTAGCGCCCGCGGCGGCATATTGATGATGAGGCGCTGCATCTTACCCTGCCGCACGAGCATCAGCTGGTGGGCCAATGCCTCTATGTGCCAATTCTCAACATAGGTCGCATCGCGCGCGATGGTGTTGAAGCACTTCCAGACAAACGAGTGGAAATCGGTCCGCAAGAGCACTGAGAAAATATCGCGTTCATGGAACATAGCTAACCTCGCGTCACCCGTTGGACGTATGCGTCGAGAATGGCTTGGTCGCTTGCATCAAGTGACTCGTCGACGGTTGCTTTTGGTTCGTCGTATTTTTCCCCGAGGCGGAGCAACTGTTCGAGGGCGCGCTGGTCTTTTGCCTGGAGAGCTTTGATGCGTAGCGTTTCCAGGCCCGCGCGCTGGGTCGTCATGTTGCTGGGGCGCCCATTCTTGGTGATTTTCACCGGCGTCTGCAGCGTTTCCTGAACATCGGTCTTGAAATTACGACTGCCCTTCGGGCGTCCCTTAGGATTGCCGGACTGTCCTGGCTTGAATTGGGAATGTTTGGGGGGCTTGCCGCGGCCTACCCCGTCGGATGATGCCCTTGTGGGGGCCACCGCGTCCACTTCGGTGGTGCCCGCCGTCTTCATGTTGCCTGAGTTTAGACGAATGCGCTTGATCATAATGAGTCTCCAGCCGATCGCTATGAATTTGACGCCGGGGCGCCGGCGGAAAAGGGCCGGCCGGTTTCGGCGTGATAGGCCGTTTTCCCGGTCAGGCGCTGCCAGCGTTGGATCGCCACGTCGACATAGCGCGGATTGAGCTCGAGCAGTCGTGCGCGACGGCCGGTTTTTTCAGCCGCAATCATCGTGGTCCCGGCGCCGCCGAACGGATCCAGAATGATGTCACCCGGATTGGAGCAGTCGCGGATGGCGTCAGCGATCATCGCAACCGGCTTGACGGTGGGGTGCAGGGAGAGTTTGCTCTTCGAGGTGCCGCTCAGCGCGCTCTGGCTCACATAATTCCAGACGTTGGTTCGGTTGCGCCCGTAACGACCAAGCACGATGTTGTTGACGTGCGGCGCGGTGCCGAGTTTATAGACGAAAACGAGCTCGTACTGCGAACGGTACAGCGAGCCCATGCCGGCGTTGCTCTTGCACCAGACACAAATGTTCTTGAGTTCGCTAAAGACGGCGTCGCCAGCGGCAAGCAATTCCGTTACGTGGCGCCAGTCCATGCAGACGTAATGGATAGCGCCGTCGCGGGAAAACTTCGCCACGTGACCCAAGGCTGTTTGCAGGAAGGTCTGAAACTCACAGGATGAGAGCTCGCCTCTTGCTATGGGAAAATCATGGTGGCTCGTCGCCTCCGACCGCGTTACATGGCCGCTGATCGGCACATTGTATGGAGGATCCGTAAATCCCATGCCGGCTCGCTCTGACCCGAGGAGTTTCGCAAAGCTCTCAGGATTAAGAGCGTCGCCACATCGTATAATGTGATCGCCACAGTTGAATTGGTCGCCGACCTGACATCCGGGAGCGGCCTGCCCGTCCACCGGCGGAAGCTCGTCCTCCTGGTCGAGCCCGCCATCGTTCAGCATGGCGTCGAACTCGCCAACGTCGAGGCCGAAGGTGACATCCAAATCGACCTTCAGGATCTCCTCGATCTCGAGCTTGAGCTCCTGGTCGTTCCACTCGGCGTATTCTGGGATCTTGTTGAGTGCTATCCTGAGCGCGCGCCGTTTGGCCTCGGACAGATCGGAGACACATACGACCGGATATTCGCGGAAGCCGAGCTGCCTTGCCGCGAGCACCAAGGCCCAGCCGTTGACCACCCGATCGTCTGGACCGATGAGAATCGGCAGCGCGACTCCGTAGGTTTGCAGGCTATCCACGATTTTCTGAATTTGTGTCGACGAATGCTGGCGGATGGCGCGCCCCAACGGCGGCTTTAGCTCGGCGAGGGCCTTGAGGGAGATCTTCAGCTCGCGAAGGAAAACGTCCGGTACTTGCGGCTTTTGTCTGATTGCTGTCGTCATTCAGTCGCTCCAATCCTCGCGATGGTGGTGTGTGGTCGATGTCCCGAGGATAGGCCGACGGGGTACATCGCGGGCGCAGCAACTAGTGCAATGCCGTAGTTGCCGCGGTTGCGGCGGGCCGCGCCGCCTCGACCGAATCGTGACCTGCGAGAAGCGGAGGCGCCTCTTTCGAATGCACGATCCGCGAGTGAGAGTGACTTGGCGCGCTGAGCTCGTCTGGCTTGCCCGCCCTTGATCAAACGGCTGGTGTGGCGCGGAGGGAACACTTTTTGACACGCGGTTTCGCATGTCGCTCGGCTGTAATCGCTCGTGGCGCTAGCCGACGAGCCTCTGGCGCGCGTGCTGGTCCCGATCCGCTGCGGGTGCTTCTCTGATTTTCTTGATCAGGAGTTTGCGGGTGGGGATTTGATCTTTGGTGTGCACGTTGCTCGCCAGGTTTGGCGCGCATCAGCGACAGATCCGGCGACCCATTTGGCGTGCCGCAACAAGGTAGTGCCAGGGCTGCTTTACTTGCGGCGGCCCGCGGCTCGCAAAATTGTGTCACGCCCTGACATAGGCAAGCCGTATTGCTTTAGCCATGTGATGACGCGGTCGACGAGACGATCGTTCGGCAGCTCACGCGGGGGCGGCACCCCGTCGGGCCAAAGCGTTTTAATGGCGATTTCTGCAGCCTCACGTTGGGGGCGTCCGCGATGTCTCTTTGCCGGTCGCACCGTCGGGCTCGCCGTTGGTCCAGCGCTGGACAACAATTTCGCCGTGACGTCGGTATTGGAAAGCTCGATTTGCTCCAAATGCCATGGCCCATGATGATAGCGCGGATGGTTACGAACAAACCAGGGCTTCGCCGGCCGTGAGTTCTCCCAATCGAAGTCACCTAGCTTGAGGTCGGTAGGAATTTCAAGCTGGTTGCCGCTGATGACTTCGGTTGATTTGATTGGTCTGATGGCATGCTTCCCCAACTTGGCGCGGATTCGAATGTCGCCGTCCGATACGGCGCCGCAGATATCGGATTGGGCTTGCTTATGCGAGCAGCCGGCTTTCACAAGCCGCTCGGCCGCCGCTGACAGACTTTCCCAGTGGGGTGTATAGGCCACAGCGACACTCGTTCATTCAGAGATATGGGAGACGACCCGCGCCGCGGGCTTGGATCCATGCTGGTACGACAAATCGAGAACTCAGAAGTTTAAGTGCCGGCGAGCCGCACCTTCCGGTCCGTCTCATTGTGGCCGCACGCGCCTCGGCATCGCTTTGCCTCCCGTGTCTGGGATGTGGCTCAAGCTAGCATGGCGGGCCATTATTGAAAGTCGGCAGATGCGGCGCGGCCACGGTCAGCTCCTGCTTCCAGCGGAACAGCAGGCGTGCCGCGATGCCATAGTGGCGGGCGACCTCCGACAAGCTGGCACCCCGCCGCATCGCCTCCTCGACGATCCGCCGCTTGTCCGCTTCGTTGAAAGTCCGCCGGTGTCCCTCGCGTGGTGGCGGGACCATCGGACCCGGTGGCTCGTTAGTCATATGACCAATGCTATGACTAAGCCTATGACTAAGGGTATGACCAACGCTCCCACGCCGATACAGCAGCTTCGGTGCCGGCGGCAGCGGCTCGGCTGTGAACTTCGCCCGCCAATTGCCGAACGCCTTCAGCGGAATCCTGTGCGCCTCACAATACTCGCGTTGATTCAACGTGCTCTGCTGCCACGCCTCATGGTGCGCCCGCCAGAACGCCTCGCCATATCGGACGCGGGACCTGTTCTCGTTCGCCATTCGGTTCTCCTCTCATGTGCAAATCGAGAGTGAGAACAGATCGCGTCCGCGTGCCGCGAAACAAGTGTGTGAGAAATGGACGCTTACATCGGGTCCGCGATTTCGCTGTTCAGGGCGTGCCTATTCCCTGATGCGATCCGAAAATTCCCTGTTAGGTGTTCGCACCTCCGCTGCCGCAAAAGCCAAGATTCCCCAGCCGTTTTCAGCATTTCTGGCAAGCCCCGCGGGCGCCTTGCCGAGGCCATTTCTCTGTAGAATTCCCTGCATAGCCGCGCCACCAGCCAATTCCCTGGTAACCGAGCGCTGCGCCGGGCGAGCAAGCCGCTTTGGCCGGGCCGGATCGCCTGACTGATCCGAAAACCAACAGCCCCTATTAGACGGCTTTCGTCCGCATCGATCGGGCCGAGCTGGCGGCCATGCCCAACATCCGGCTCTATCCCGGGATGCCCGCAACGGTGATGATTCCAACCGTTCAGCGAACGGCGTTCGAATACATCGTTGGGCCGCTCGTAACGTCGTTCAACCGATCGTTCCGGCAGAAATGAGAACGTGTTGGCGAACCACGCGACGAGTATGTGAGGATTGGACGCTCACGCGCTCACAACGGCTTTCCCTGCTTGGCGCGCGCGCAGCGGCGGCTGAAGCGTGTTGACGAGCGCTCCGCACTCGATCGTGCGCGGTCGATCTACGCTGCCTTGGCGGTCCTGACTGAGACAGCCTTCGCCGATTTCGCCGCCACAAGCGCGGCATGGTCCCGGATGGTCTGGCTGGCATAAAGCATGGCGAACGATGCAATCGCGTCGTCGAAGACTTCGCTCTTACCCATATAGCCCGCGATGGCGGCTGGGTCGCCGGATCGCGCATGTGCACGTGACAGTGTCCGGCCACAGAGTTGAGCATAACTGGAAAGCGCGTCCTCCTCGCTGATTTCGCTTATGCCGCCCAGTCTGCGATTTTTCAATGTTCGAAGATAGAACTGCCGCCCCGTGGTATCGTCCTGGGTTTGGCCGAGAAAGATATCGCTGGCGGCTTGCATCATCCGTTGCCCTTCAACGACGCGACGCCCTTGATGCCCTTTATACCTCATCTTGCTGCCGAGCCGCTCCAGCACGGAGTGCTGCGCCTGCTTGAGTTGCAGGAAAAGCGGTTCGTTATCTCCGGAGAGAAAAAGTCCGACGCAGCAAAATGTGCCGACGGAGCCGACGCCGACCGCCTTGAAGACGAGGTCCTTCATCGTGAAGCGGTCGAGCAATCGCAATCGATCTTGCGCAACGCCTTCCCGATATGCGGCGAACACTCTTTGAAAGCTCAGCCTGTGCCGGGCGTCGGCCTTGGGATTCAGGTGAAAGATCGTTGGTGGCTTATCCACGATCCGCATGTCGTCCTCGCCGACAAGATGCGGGAAGTTGTCGTCCTTCGACAGACCTTCGCCGCGCGCCTTGGCGACAACGCCGGCCAGCCTGCGTCTCAAGCTGCCGTGGGCGATCCGATCGATCTCTTTTTCCAGGTCGATTCGACTGTGCCATGTCTCCAGGGGAGACAGCTTGGCCAGCGTCGCCATATGCAACCGGTAGGCTGTGACGGTCGCTGCCGCATAGGCCCGGGCCTCCTTTTTAGGTGCCCCCGAACCCAGTGCTGCAATCGCGACGCTGGCGGCGAGTCGCTTCACGTCAACGGTGAAATCCACGCCAGGTAGCGTTTCATCAAAATCGTTGACGTCGAAGAGAATGTTGTTTTCAGGGGTCACGAAGGCGCCGAAGTTCATCAAATGGCTGTCGCCGCCGGCCTGCACCGGAATCCCGGCGGTCGGTTGACCGGCAAGGTCCGCTGCCATGACTGCGGCGGCTCCGCGCAGGAACGCAAACGGATCAGCGGACATGCGCGAATAGCGCTCCGGGACCAGCTCCGGCACTCGATCCTTGTCGCTTTCGGCCAGGATCGCGACGGCGTTGCGCGACAAATTCCCCTTTAACTCCGCGTGCGTTTCGCGCGGCGTTTCGAGGCGAAGCGCTTTACCCTGTTTGAACCGGTCGGAGCGCGAGCTAATTGGCATCATATGATTGCCTCCTTGGCTGACGGTGAACCCGTCAAAATCAAGAAGCTGACAGTACAATTTGACGCAGGGTGCCGCCACAGTCGAATGGCCGAGCCGGCCTTCCCCACGTCGTTCCGCCCCGGACTTGTCTGGTTCTGACGGCTAGACGGAACTCCGAAGACGCCCCTGCGATGTCGCTCTGTGCTGACGTGAACTGTTACTTCGCTTGGTCCGCACGGGCGCAAAGCACTTCACGGTGATCTGAGACTCGTGATGGAGCCTTGGCGCTATACTGATGTCGGGCAGGTTATCCGTGTTTTGCGGTCAAAGAACGTGTCCGAAAAGCCAAAAAGGGGCATGTTTACCGGAACCGGCCCGTGGATTGCGCTGGCAATCGCGGCGGGGCTGTTGCTCAGCATTGGCGAACCCACCTCGGCACAATTTTTCAATTTCGGCGGATTTCAGCAGCGGCCGCAGCCGCAACGCGGTGGCGGCTGGTTCGGTGGCGGCTGGTTTGGTAACGACGCGTATGATCCGTTCCAGCAGCGCGCGCCTCGCTGGGATAGACGGCAAACCCCACCGACCGTGCGCGAGGATTTTTCTAAGGCACCGTCGCCGGCGAAGCGCGACACCGTACCGGAGCGCAATGTGCTGGTGCTCGGCGACGCCATGGCCGACTGGCTCGCCTATGGGCTTGAGGACGCCTACTCCGAGCAGCCCGACATGGGCGTGATCCGCAAGCATAAGACGGTCTCAGGCCTCATCAAATACCAGCCCAAGGGGGAGTCGGCTGACTGGGCTGCGGCCGCCAAGGGCATTCTTGCCACCGAGAAGGCAGACGCGATCGTCGTTATGCTCGGCCTCAACGATCGCGTCGCGATCCGCGAGCCCGTCACCGAGAAGGACGACAAGAAGGCTGAGAAGAAAGGCGACAAGAAAGACGCTGGCGCCAAGCGTGACACCAAACTCGGCAACGCTGGCGCGGCCAAGGCGGACGACAAGTCCGTCGATACTGAAGCGTCGTCGGACGACGCCGACCATGACGCGCCACCGGCCTCAGCGCCCGAGAAGAGCGCGCGTTCGGCGAACGGCCTCTATGAATTCCGCGACCAACGTTGGATCGAGCTCTACAACAAGAAAATCGATGAGCTGATCGGCGTGCTGAAGAGCAAGGGCGCGCCGGTGCTGTGGGTCGGGCTGCCCGCGATCCGCGGCCAGAAGGGCACCTCGGACATGTTGTTCCTGGATGCGCTGTACCGGGAACGGGCCGCCAAGGCCGGCATCACCTATGTCGACGTCTGGGACGGCTTTGTCGACGAGGCCGGCAGCTTCCTGCAGAAGGGCCCGGACTTCGAAGGCCAGATCCGCCAGCTCCGCACCTCTGACGGCGTCTATTTCACCAAGGCCGGCGCGCGCAAGCTCGCGCATTATGTCGAGCGCGAGATCACGCGTCTCCTGACGGGGCCTTCGGTACCGATCGCGCTGCCGAGCGAGCCGGCGACACTTGACGCGAATGCCGTGCCCGGCCAGCCGGCGCCGCGGCCGCTGGCGGGACCGATCGTGCCACTGGTCGCCGCCTCCATTGCATCAGATCAACTGCTCGGCGGGCCCGGTTCGCGCCCCGCACCGGTTGATGCGCTTGCAGCCCGGGTCTTGGTTAAAGGTGAGCCTTTGACGGCGCCGGCCGGTCGCGCGGACGATTTTACCTGGCCGCGCCGCGAGTTCGGCGGCGAACAGGCCACAGGTGAGACGCCAGTGGCATCAGCATCGCCCGACGGCCTACGCGATGTCCACGCCCAGGTGAGGGCGCCGACGGCATGGCTAAAGCCGAAAAAGCCTCGCCGTTAGGAGACGTCACCCCGTGCGGTCGGACTATTGGCACGCTCAGGTTGTTGTCTGTCGGCTTCTGGCCCCTGGGCCGAAGATTGCCAAGACTGCAACAACTTCCGCATTTCAGAGGATTGTGTTGCAAAAATCCTCTTCCGCGTTGGGACCAATTTTCTAAGAGCCGGTGGTGTGTTTGGCGTTTGAGACGTGGGGATTGAGCTCGCCAACGTAGTGCCAGTAAGAACAGCAGACTATTGCTAAGCATCCCTTCGTTGACGGGAGCGCAGGGAGCCAGGCGCTCGCTGCGAGGCATTGAGCTTGCGATGCACGCTCCACTCGACGTGGCTCGTTGGGTGCCGTTTTGATCACAAGATGATTCACTGCGCCACAGCAGCGGACGGCTCCACGAGTTCGAGTGGTGGGCGAGGCTGAATGGCGCGGGCTGTAATTACCGCTCCTTGGCCCGCACAAATCGTCGGAAACGCTTGAACGCGGCCCCGGCATGAGGCGAGGCGCCTTCTCAGGTCAATCAGGACGTTCGCGCTCCGAAGCAATGGACGCTGAAGATCGCGTCAGCGTGCCGCGAAACAAGTGTGTGAGAAATGGACGCTTACGACGTTTACCGGATTCCCTGTTCAGGGCGCACTCATTCCCTGATCACATCCGAAAGATTCCCTGATATGCCTTCGCGCATTGGTTGGCCGCAAGAGCCGGGATTTGCAGGCGTTTTTTTGCATTTTCGCAGGCGCCCTTGGCGACTTTCAGAGGCCATTTCCCTGCAGAATTCCTTGTTACCAGGGAATGGCGTCTCATTGCCGATCCTTGCGCACGCCCGAGACGCGTAAGCCGGGCATTCTCATGGATGTCCATCCGGTTCCTCTCGTGGGGTGCTAAAGCTTCGACAACTTCAGCTTCCCCGCCCCGAGCCGGATGGGCAAAACCTATTGAAAGCTCGCACCTAGCTCTCCTGCCGGCGATGGTGCTGGAGGAGTGCGACCAGCTCCTGGAGGCTCTGTTCGAGGTTTGGGACCTGCAAAGATCCAGCATCCGGCTCAGGCCGATGAGTCTGGACCAAGTGCAAGTTTGCGGCGGAAGGCCTCGCGGGTTTCGCTGGCTTCGGCTCGTGAATGGATATGTCCTGAAACGAGCGTGTGATGTCGTGGTTCGTCCGAGGCCTTTTGGACATTGGCGGTTCAGGCGCAGCATGTCGCGCCCTCGTGCTTTCATCCGGCGACTGCTTGGGTTTGAGCGTAGGCGAAATGTAGGGTTGGAATTTCAGGTATTCGGTGTGTCGTTTGCGGGAGATCAGCTCGCGCGTGCCGTAGCCGGCAGCGAAGCCAATCGCGAGCAGAACAAATATGATAAGGAGCCCTACCATCAACTATACGCGCGCTCTCACGATTCTGCCCCAAAGCCAGCCTGCTGTCGTCTATTTCCTGTAATTGACTATTTGAAGGCACTTGTTTGCCGTGTCTGTGTTGGGCTGCGCTCGTCTTGAAATCGTGGTTTGATGTGTCGGCGCTGTCGATCGACAGACACTCCAACCTGGCCGGCGTCGTTAAGTAGCAAAACCACGAAATGCCGAGATCGCCGATCTTGTTGCTACAATCTCCAGGTTCCGCCATGTGCTCTGAGCTATCGCTATATTGAGTTTGGCCGTCAGCGCGATTGGCGGGCGTTGTTCTTGTTGCGCAGCTCAAAGGCCGACGAGCTTGCTGGCGCCCGGGTACCCGGTCGCGATCACGTGGAGTCCAAGCCCGTTGCATCGTCCTGAAGGAGCTTGCTGCGACACCTGCAGCCAGCGGTGTACCAGGTCTGGCTTGTCCAGGTCGCATCGATCAATCTTGCGCAGACAGTCTGTGCGCGCGGTTGCGCCCTGCCATGGCGCTGGCACGCAAGTTCGCGCTAGTCTCAAGGCCAGAGCTTCTCTGGGATGAATGGCCATGACCGATAATACTCACACAATCCGAAGCGGCGCGCTGACGGCGACCATCAAGGCGCAAGGCGCCGAGCTGTGCTCGCTGAAGCACGAGACGGGCGTCGAGTTCATCTGGCAGGCGGGGCCGGAATGGCCGCGCCATGCGCCGCTGCTGTTTCCGATCGTCGGCCGGCTCAAGAACGACGAGCTGCACCATGGCGGCAAGACCTATCGGCTGACCCAGCATGGCTTTGCGCGCGACCGGCGGTTCACCTGGCTCGAGCGATCGGCATCGCGTTGCGTGCTCGAGCTCACTGACGACGCGGCGACGCGCGCGCTCTATCCCTTCGCGTTCCGCCTGACTGCGACCTGCACGCTTGATGAAGCCGGTCTCGACCTCGCCTTCACGATCACCAATACCGGCGAGGACACCTTGCCGGCCTCGCTCGGCGGCCATCCCGCGTTCAACTGGCCGCTCGCGCCCGATATGTCGAAGGAGAGCTATGCGCTCACCTTCGCGCAGGACGAGCCGTATCCCATCCGCCGGCTCGAAGGTGGACTGCTGCGTGACGCGACGGAGCCGAGCCCGGTCCGCGACAAGGTGCTCGGCCTGTCCGAATCCCTGTTCGCCGCAGACGCGGTGATCTTCGACCGCCCGAACAGCACCTCGGTCCGCTACGCTGCCGGGCAGGGAGCATCTCGGGCATCTTGGGTGGAGATGTCCTGGAGCGGCTTCCGCGAGCTCGGCGTCTGGTCCAAGCCAACGGGCGCGCCGTTTCTCTGCATCGAGCCGTGGCGCGGCACTGCGAGCCCTGTGGACTTCGATGGTGCGTTCGATGAGAAGCCGGGCGTGATGCATATCGCGCCCGGCGCGGAGGAGACGCTGTCGTTCCGGATCCGGGTTGGGACCATGTAGCAGGCCGAGGCTTCAGCGGCCGCGCGGCTTCGCACGTGCTAGGCATTCGTGCGGTGTTCTCTCACCGCTGATATTGTTTGCGCGCGCCGAGGCGCGTACTATCGCGCCATGTTCGCTGGGGCTTTCGAATGCATTGTGAACGAGGGTTCACATCGCGACGCATTGCGTTGCGAGCGCATTTGCGCGGCTGGCTGCGTTCACCATTTCGATGACGTCGAACGTTCAGGGAAAGGCTGACGCCATGGCCGGCTCCGTATCCCAGGACTTGCGATCGCAAGACGCGCGTCGCCCGGACCGCATCGTCGTCGTCGAGGACGATCCGGTGACCCGCGCCATGCTGGTTGGCTATTTCAGCGAGAACAATTTCGATGTGGTCGGCGCCGGCTCCTGCGCGGAATGCCGCCAGGCGCTACGCGTCCGTACCGATCTCGTCTTGCTCGACGTCCAGCTGCCCGACGGCGACGGTTTTGAGCTTGCCAAGGAGATCCAGGCGCTCAGCAATGCCGGCATCATCTTCGTCACGCGCCGCGACACCGACGTCGACCGCATCCTCGGGCTCGAGATCGCCGGCGATCATTACGTGACCAAGCCGATCAACCTGCGCGACCTGCTTGCGCGGGCGCGCAGCGTGCTGCGGCGGCGCTCGATCGATCGCAAGGCGGCGCGTAACCACAACTCGATTGCTTTTGGTGATTGGATCATCGATCTGATGCGCCGCGAGCTGATGGACGGCGACAGCAAGCCGGTCGCGCTGACCCGCGCCGAGTTCGATCTGCTCGCCGCCCTCGTCGGCGCCGACGGCCGGGCGCTCAGCCGCGACTATCTCATCGAGGTCGTCAGCAACCGTCAGACCGACGTCGACGTGCGTACGGTCGATGCGCTGGTGGCGCGGCTGCGCCGCAAGCTGATCGGCAGCGGAACGCCGGTGATCGCAACCGTCACCGGCGTCGGCTACAAACTCGCGATCAGCGAGCGACTCTAGGCCAAGCGGCTGCAACGCTAGCCCATCCGCTTTGTGGCCAGAGCCGGCGCCGTGCCGTTGAGCGCTTGCTTGTGCACGCAAGCGACGGTGGAACCGGCGGCGCGGTTGTCCTCAACAGTTCTTGAAATGTAAGGTGGCTCACACCCCCGGGCCGGCAGATCGGGCCATCGTTTGCAGCGTCGATGGCAGCGGGCTTTGCCGCGGCGTCGATCCACCAGCCCATGGAGGCAACATTGAGCCACGCTGCAGACAAGGAAGATATCGTCCGCAAATTCCTGGCATCGCGAGCGTTCGACTTCGTCGCGTTCGGAAAGTTCGTCGCCGAGAACGGCGCGAGCCCTGCCAGCGGCCGCGACGGCGAATTCGGCTTCGTCATCGGTCACCGCGTCATCCGCTACTGCATTCCGCCCCAGGTGGAGGTGACCGAAGAGATCGATCCGGCCGTTCTCCGCAACGAAGTCACCCGCCGCTGACGCAGGCCTGATCGCCTAGCGCAGCTTTGGAGTCCACCGCGGCGCGTCAGCTCCGCGATCACCCACCGGGAGGCGGACATGCAGCACCCACAGGAAAGCAAGGTCGCGCTGGATCACAGGCGCGACGTCGACCTCGCTCAGGATCTGGACTTTCGACCGGACCTGCGACGACGTTTGCGGCTGGCGATGCGGATCGCCGCGCGCACGGTCCAGTTCCTCGGCGAGGACGGCTTTGACGGCTCGGATCTGCCGGAGGGCAATTTCGCCGCAGAGAAGCCGCTCGCGGAAACGGCCATGCTGCTCCACATCGCAGGCCGGCACGCCCCGCATCCCGGCATTCGCCACGCGATCGACGCGCTGCTCGCCGAACTCTTGCCCCACGCCCGCTCGCGGCAGATGCACTGGGACGTTGCGCGCTATCCATCGGTCTGTCTTCAGCTCGCGACCCCGCACATCATCCTGAGCACGTTCGGTCATCCCGACGACGCCTTCGACACGCTGCTCGCGCAAAGCTGGTCGGCGTCCGCGCGGCCGGGCCACGAGGTGGTGCCCTATCGCGAGCTCGAGATCGGCTGGTTGTTGTCGCTGTGGCTCGACGATCCACCCGGACCCGACTTCGCGCAGGTCGCGCGCAAGACCGCGCTCGGCAACGCAATCGATCTGCTCAACGGCACGCGCGAGGACGCCTACGCGCATACCCATGCGGTGATGTATTTTACCGATTTCGGCAGCTGGCAGCCCAGGCTGCCGCGGCCGCGTGAAGAATTCCTCGATGAGTCGGCGGCCGTGCTTGCCCGCGCGCTGGTGGTCGAGGATTACGATCTTGCGGCCGAAGCGCTGATGGCCTGGCCGCTGCTCTCGTCGGCCTGGAGTCCTGCCGCCGCGTTCGGCTTCCGCGTCGTGGCCTCGCTCGAAGACAAGGTCGGCTTCCTGCCGGCGGGACGATCGTCGGCGAGCCAGCTTCTGCGCCTGAGCGGTCACGACAAGACCAAATGCGCGCTCGCGACGTCCTATCACACGGCCTACGTCATGGGCATGCTGTGCGCGGTTGCGCTCAAGGCCGGCATGGCCTCGCCGTTCGCGATCGCCGGCCCGTGCTATCCGGATATGCTCGCGGCAGATCTCTACGCGCGCATTCCGAAGACCGGCGCGCATTGGGAAGAGGTGTTCGAGCGCCTGGAGGCGAACGAGCAGGCCGCGCTCGCACCCTTCCTGCTCGACGTCGCGCTGATGCAGGCGAGCCGCAGGAGCGATGCTGCCGAGATGGCCGATCTGCTTCACGTCGCCGTCACCCATGGCATGGCCAACACGACGCTATGCGCCCAGGCCGCCGAATTCCTGGCACGGCTCGGTGCACTCGTCGGTGGACGCTAGAGCATGATCCGGACCCGAAGGGCCGCGTTAGCGCAAAGTGCCAAGCGGTTTTCCCTCGCGACAAACGCGGAACGCGTTTGCGCGGAGATCATGCTCAAACAAGAATCCAAAGCGCGATGACGATTGATCCGATCTCATCGCGCTTTAGAAGCGTCAGCGCGCGGATGCCGCCTGGCCGCCCGCGAGCCGGTCGTCGACGGCATAGAGGCTGCAATCGGTCGCCCATTTGCCGCAGGCCGCGAGCGCATCGCGCTGCGCGTCGTCGGTCGTGGCGCGGCCGGAACGCCAGCCGAAGGCGCCTTTGGATGCGACCGCGAACGCCTTGTGCGGATTGATGCTGGCGAGATAGCGCGAAAACTCGTCCTTGCCCGAGCCGGAGAGCTGCCCGGGCGCCGGCAGCGGATCCGGCGGGCTCAACGTTTCGCGGCTGTCCAGCCCGCGCTCGCGCAAGAATGCGTCGACCAGCGGCGTCCACAGCGGGCGCGTCACGGAGGAATAGAGATAGTGGCCGTCATCGCCATAGGCGGGCGCATCGACGAACTTGGCATTGCCGCCGCCGCTGCGGAACGCGTCGTAGAAGCGATGCGCCAGCACTGGCGCGAAGAACAGGTCATTTGCGGCATAGACCCACAGCATCGGTAAGCGCGAGGTCTTGCCGAAGGTCGCGAAGGCCTGCACGAGGTCATCCGCATTGCAGACGAAATTGTCGCTGGACGAGCCGCGGCCGCCGGCAAAGTTGATCGCGCCGACGAGCCCGGGCGGTGCCTGCGCGGTCAGCGCCACCGTGGCAAGCCCGCCCGCGGAATGGCCGACCGCGATCATGCCGGCCGTCGTGACGTCGCTCCGTCGCGCCATCGCATCGATCGCGGCGCGTAAGTCGGCGACCGCAACCGCGGTGGCCGGCAGATAGGCGGCACGGGCGCAGGGGCCAAGGCTGTCGACCCGGTCGCCGGCCGAAGTGCCATAGCCGCGTCGCAGCACGATCAGCGCGGCAAATCCGCGCCGGGCAAACTCCAGCGCGATGGCATGGTATTTGTGCGCCGACATTGTCGCGCGGTCGTCGAAGTCCCGCGGCGTGCCATGGCTGAGCAGGGCAAGCGGATAGCGCCTGGACGCAGCGGGCCGCACCAGGAAGGCCTCCAGCCCCTGCGGCCCCGCTGCCGCCATCGGGATGCGGAGATCCTCGGTGTAGAACTCGGCAGCATTCGCGTGGGCCGCTACGCCCGCGATGGCGAGCAGGCAGAGCACGGGCACAAGCCGGCGCGCGAGGTCCATGGGCGGGATGATTCTCCGTGGCCGCGCGAGACCATAGCAGAGCCGCACGATCCGGCGAACGGGCGTTCACCGGATTTGCCGGCCGCCTGCCAGCTTCAATCGCTTACTTCAGCGTCTGAAGATAGGCGATGACGTTGCTGCGCTCGGTGGGGTCCGGCAGCCCCTTGAAGAACATCTTGACGCCGTGGACGTCGCCACGGGGATCGGCGAGGTAGGTGTCCAGGGCGCCCGGTGTCCAGACCTCCTTGTTGGCCTTCATCGCCTCAGAATAGGCGAAGTCGGGGACGGCGGCCGGCTTGCGTCCGACGACATTCCAAAGACTTGGGCCGACCTTGTTCACCCCGATCACGCTCGCATGGCAGTTTGCACAGGTTCGCTCGAAAACGGTCTTGCCGGCGGCCGGATCGCCCTCCGCGGCGAGAGCTGACGAGGCGACGCTCGCCAGCATGAGCGCGAAAATCTGACGTCCAATCATAATCTGCTCCCTTCGGGACCTGCCGGTGAAACTCCCGCAATTCTCGGCACTTCAGTGATCAAACGGGAAGCAGCGTGCCGATATGGCGTGGCAGCGTCTTTGTCCTGCATCAACCGACATCCGGCACCAAAGTACGAGATCGCCACTGCCGGTGGATC
The DNA here is from genome assembly GCF_054185185.1 of Bradyrhizobium sp. UFLA05-153. Lineage (NCBI taxonomy): Bacteria > Pseudomonadati > Pseudomonadota > Alphaproteobacteria > Hyphomicrobiales > Nitrobacteraceae > Bradyrhizobium > Bradyrhizobium sp. UFLA05-153. The sequence continues at coordinate 30,703 of NZ_JBBIAM010000070.1, read as the reverse complement.
GTCCCGTGGCGGATGGGCGTTGTCGGTTGGTCGTTGGCTGGTGCGCCGCGCTGACGGGTCCGGCAACCGGCTTGGCGACGGCCTGACCGATGGTATGGTGTTCTAGGCTGTCGTTTGAAAGTGCGAGGAGTTGCAGTGGCAGAAGTCGATCCCGCGGCGGGTAAGCCGGTTGCGCCGAGCGCGCTTGCCAATGTTCCAAGGCTTGTCACGGCCTATTTCGCCAACAAGCCGGATCCGGCCGATCCGGCCCAGCGGGTGGCATTCGGAACGTCAGGCCATCGCGGCACCTCGCTGAAGAATTCGTTCAACGAGGGCCATATCCTCGCAACGACGCAGGCGATCTCCGACTACCGGCGTGAGAAGGGGCTGACCGGTCCCTTGTTCATCGGCATCGACACCCATGCGCTGGCCGAGCCCGCGCTGGTCAGCGCCATCGAGGTATTCGCCGCCAACGGCGTCGACGTCATGGTCGACCAGGCCGGCGGCTACACGCCGACGCCGGTGATCTCGCACGCGATCCTGTCCTACAACAAGGGGCGGACGAGTGGCCTCGCCGACGGCGTCGTCATCACGCCGTCGCATAATCCGCCGGAGGACGGCGGCTACAAATACAATCCGCCACATGGCGGTCCCGCCGACACCGACGTCACCGGCGTCGTCGAGAAGCGCGCCAACGCCTTGCTTGCCGACGGCCTGAAGGGCGTCGCGCGCATGGACTACGCGAAGGCGCTCAAATCCTCCTCCGTCCACGCGTTCGATTTCGTCACGCCTTACGTTGCCGATCTCGGCAATGTCGTCGATCTCGCGCTCGTCAAATCGGCAGGCGTCAACATCGGCATCGATCCGCTCGGCGGCGCCGCCGTGCATTACTGGCATCCGATCATCGAGCGCTACGGCCTGAAGGCGACGGTGGTGAACGAGGCGATCGACCCGACCTTCCGCTTCATGACGGTGGATTGGGACGGCAAGATCCGCATGGACTGCTCCTCGCCCTATGCCATGGCGAGCCTGATCCACATGAAGGACCGCTTTGACGTCGCCTTTGCCAACGACACCGATGCGGATCGCCACGGCATCGTGACGCCAACCGGCGGCTTGATGAACCCCAACCATTATCTTGCGACCGCGATCGCGTACCTGTTCGCGCATCGGCCGCACTGGGGCAGGGATGCCGCGATCGGCAAGACCGTGGTCTCGAGCTCGGTGATCGATCGCGTCGCCAAGAAGCTTGGCCGCAAGCTGGTCGAGACCCCCGTCGGCTTCAAATGGTTCGTCGATGGCCTGGTCACCGGCTCGTTCGGCTTCGGCGGCGAGGAGAGTGCAGGGGCCTCGTTCCTCAAGCGCGACGGCACGGTGTGGACCACCGACAAGGACGGTATCATCCTCGGCCTGCTCGCCGCCGAAATCCTGGCCAAGACCGGTCGCGACCCGAGCCAGCTTTTTGCGGACCTCACTGCCGAGCTCGGGGTGCCCCATTACGAGCGCATCGACGTCGCCGCCACCGCCGCCCAGAAGAGCGTGCTGAAGTCGGTAACCCCCGAGCAGCTCGGCCTGAAAGACCTTGCCGGCGACCCCGTCCGGGCCACGCTGAGCAAGGCTCCCGGCAATGGCCAGCCCTTCGGCGGCATCAAGGTCGAGACCGATTACGGCTGGTTCGCAGCCAGGCCCTCCGGCACCGAGGATGTCTACAAGATCTACGCCGAGAGCTTCCGCAGCACCGATCACCTGCACCGCATCCAGCAGGAGGCCCAGGCCGGGCTGAAGAAGGTGTTTGGGGCGTAACTCCCTAGACCGCGAGCCTCGCTCCCACCACGGCGACGCTGTGCTCCCTCTCCCGCCTGCGGGAGAGGGCCGGGGTGGGGGTGTCTCGCCGTTGGGATTATCCGAGATTTGCGGAGAAAATCCCTGGGCGGAGAGAGCCCTCACCCGTGCCTTCGGTACGACCTCTCCCGCAGGCGGGAGAGATCACACTGAGCCTGCGGCCAATCCATGCAACCTGTATACATGAAACGGCATAGAGGTATTTTAAAACCTCCAATTTTTCCGCTTTGCGTGCTATTGTATACATAACGTATTCATAAGCCCTTGGGAGAGAGAGCCGTGACAAAACCATTCCCGATGAATGCCTGGTACGCCGCCGCCTGGGACGCCGAGGTGAAGCAGGCGCTGCTGCCGCGGACGATCTGCGGCAAGCATGTGGTGATGTACCGGAAGGCCGATGGTGGCGTGACGGCGCTCGAGGACGCCTGCTGGCACCGCCTGGTGCCGCTTTCCAAGGGCCGGCTGGAAGGCGACACCGTCGTCTGCGGCTATCACGGCCTGAAATACAACGCGCAAGGCCGCTGCACCTTCATGCCCTCGCAGGAGACCATCAACCCGTCGGCCTGCGTCCGCGCCTATCCGACCGTCGAGCGCCATCGCTTCGTCTGGCTGTGGATGGGTGATCCCGCGCTGGCCGATCCTGCGCTGGTGCCGGACATGCACTGGAACGACGATCCGGCCTGGGCGGGCGACGGCAAGACCATCTACGCGAAATGCGATTACCGCCTCGTGGTCGACAACCTCATGGACCTCACGCACGAGACCTTCGTGCACGGCTCTTCGATCGGCAATGACGCGGTGGCCGAAGCGCCGTTCGACGTCACCCATGGCGAGAAGACGGTCACGGTGACGCGCTGGATGCGCAACATCGAGGCGCCGCCGTTCTGGGCCAGGCAGTTCGGCAAGCCCGGTCCCGTCGACCGCTGGCAGATCATCCGCTTCGAGGCGCCGTGCACCGTGACGATCGACGTCGGCGTGGCGCCGACTGGGACCGGCGCGCCCGAGGGCGACCGTTCGCAGGGCGTCAACGGCTTCGTGCTCAACACCATCACGCCCGAGACCGAGAAGACCTGCCACTATTTCTGGGCCTTCGCGCGCAACTATCGCCTTGGCGATCAGCGCATCACGACCGAGATCCGCGAGGGCGTCACCGGCATCTTCCACGAGGATGAGCTGATCCTCGAAGCGCAGCAGCGCGCGATGGATGAAAATCCGGATCGCGTCTTCTACAACCTCAACATCGATGCCGGCGCGATGTGGTCGCGGCGGCTGATCGACAAGATGGTCGCGAAGGAAAACGGGCCGCAACATCTTCAGGCCGCGGAGTAGGTCATGGCCGAGCGCGAGGTCGATCGCTCCGTCTCGCAGACCGTGAAGGCGCAGCTCGCGCTGCGCGACCAGATCCTGTCGGGGTCCTTGCGTCCCGGCGAGCGCATCTCCGAGCTCCAGGCGGTCGAGACCACGGGCGCCTCGCGCACGCCGGTGCGCATGGCGCTGGTGCGGCTGGAAGAGGAGGGCCTCCTTGAGGCGATCCCCTCCGGCGGCTTCATGGTGAAGGCCTTCTCCGAGCGCGACATCCTCGATTCCATCGAGCTGCGCGGCACGCTGGAAGGGCTCGCCGCACGCTTTGCCGCCGAGCGCGGCGTTTCCGCGCGCGAGCTCGAGCCGCTGAGGGAGTGCCACGCCGCGATCGACGAGCTGTTGCGCCAGGTGCCGATCTCGGTCGATGCCTTCTCGTCCTATGTCTCGCTGAATGCGCGCTTCCATGCGCTGCTCACCGAATTGTCGCGCAGCCCGCCCTTGATCCGGCAGATCGACCGCGCCTCGGCGCTGCCGTTCGCGTCCCCAAGCGGCTTCGTGATGGCGCAATCGGCGCTGCCGGAGGCACAGCAGATTTTGATCATCGGGCAGGAGCATCATCGCGTCGTCATCGACGCCATCGAGAACCGGGAAGGCGCCCGCGCCGAAGCCATCATGCGCGAGCATGCGCGGCTCGCCGTGCGCAATTTGCGGCTTGCGCTGCGCAACCGGACGCATCTGGACCTGCTGCCGGCGCTCGCGCTGATCAAGTCCGCAACCGAATAGGGGAGTGCCATGCGATTCATCGAAACCTGGACTCCGGCAACGCTGGTCGAGACCCGCGAACTTTCGCCCAGCATTCGCGAATTCCTGATTCTGCCGGATCAATTCGACGGTGCTGCCTATCCGGTCGGCAGCCACATCAACGTGGCCGTGACCATCAATGGCCAGCCGGAGACGCGGTCCTATTCGCTGGTCGGCGAGGCCGATCCCCGTGGTTTCAGGATCGCGGTGCGCCGTGCCGAGGATTCCCGCGGCGGCTCGCGCTACATGTGGTCGCTTCAGCCGGGCGCGCGGCTCGACGTTACGATGCCCTCGTCGCTGCTGTCGGTCGACTGGAGCCGCAAGCACTATTGCCTGGTCGCCGGCGGTATCGGCATCACGCCGATCGTCGGTGCCGCGCAGGCGCTGGTCCGTCGTGACGCCGGCGTGACGCTCCATTATGCGGTGCGCTCGCGTCAGGATGCCGCCTATATCGATCATCTCACCGCGCTATTGGGCGACCGTCTGGTCGTCCATGCCAGCGACGAGGGAGGGCGGCTCGATCTCGACGCGCTGTTCGCCGCACTGCCGCGGGACGCACTGGCGCTGTTCTGCGGCCCGATGCGCATGCTGGATGCCGCGCGCCATGCCTGGCTCGGTGCAGGGCGCCCGCTCTCCGATCTGCGCTATGAGACCTTCGGCTCCAGCGGCTCGCTGCCGACGGAGGCGTTTCGCGTCCGCCTGAAGGGCTCGGATGTCGAGTTCGAAATCCCGCGCGAACGCTCGATGCTGGACGTGCTCAACGCCGCCGGCCACGAGGTGATGTACGACTGCAAGCGCGGCGAATGCGGCCTGTGCGCGATCGACGTCGTCGACGTCCAGGGTGAGATCGACCATCGCGACGTCTTCTTCAGCGATCATCAGAAGCAGGAGAACCAGAAGATCTGCGCCTGCGTGTCGCGCGCCCGCGGCACCATCACCGTGGATACGCTGCACCGGGCGGACGCGATCTGACGCGTGTACATATAAACGCAACTTTGCCCCTTCGGCGCTCACGTCTGCTTAGCCCCCAACAGCGGCGCGAGAGCGAACAATCCGGGACCGCGGCTTTGGGGCCAGGAGCGGTTATTTCAAGCAAGTAGAGAGCGAATTAGCTTGCTATGCTTTGAGTCCTTTAGCACTCTCTGGGAAGGAGGCCGAGGCATGAAAATAATGACCGTCGCGTGCACTCTCGGAACGGCCCTAGTGCTGTGTAGCTTGGGGACGTCTGGTGCTGCAGCCCAAGTGCGGAAGGCCCAAGTCGTTCGCGAACCGCGGCAGAGGCTTGTCGTCACGGTGCCCGTGTTAAGGCCAACTCCTTGGGATTATTATATTGTTCCACGGTATCGCTATCGCCCTCAGGACGACCGGGTCGATCCAAACGGACCGCCACCAAGTCTTGGCTCATCCGTCCCGCCGCTGGCGTCGGATCTGCGCTTCTATGAGGGGTGGCCATACTACTGGTGAACAAGGATCGCGCCGAGGAAGATTGCATTCTGGGTGATGTGGTGATCGGCGACGCGGAACTGAATGGGAACGCCGGGATACAACCGCGTATCGTGATGCTGCTTAGTGGGTTCTATCTCGAGCGCTCGACCGCCGCAGTTTGCACTGGATAGCGGGCATAGAGCGTGTCGACGCGGTCCCGCCACATCGCGACGAACGCGCCCGAGGTGAGATGATCGACCGACTTCCATTCGCGCTTGACCACCGGCAGCGTGTTGCCCCAGATGGCGCGCTTGCACCATCGCTCGCCCTTCGCCGAGCCCTCCTGAGTTGCGCACATCGACTTCCACGCAATCCGCTGCGGATGGCTGATGTGTTGGGCGGCTCCTTCCCAGCCCTGCTGGTGGATCAGGTAGAGATCGGAAAACGTCGGCTGCTTGTGCGTTATTACTTCGAATAGCGCAGCCTCGGTGATGAACTTGTAGGCGGCGCCCATGGCGTTGTCGCGAGGATTGAGGATGTCGCCCGATCCGTATTTGCCGAACTCATACTTGCTCAGCTGGAACAGGCCGATATAGGAGCCGGTGCGTTGCTTGGGATTGAAATCGGATTCGATTTTGGCGACCGCCTTCATGAAATTGGCATCTATACCGAACGCCTTGGCCGCGTGTTCGATCTCTTGGATGGGCGTTCCGAGCGGAACGCCGCTCAACGCCGACAGGGCGATCTTCGCGGGTTTGTCCGGCGGCGGGATTTCCGAGTAGACGTAGTATTTGAGATACGACGGTTCGCCTTCGTCCGGATTGGGTGAGGCAGCGCGCGGACGGTCCTGCTGTGGCGTTGCCGAGTTCTCGGGCGGCGCTGCCTCAAGGCTGGCGACCTGCAACATTGGCTCTTGCCGCGGCGTACTGGTTGAATCGGACGGCATCACCGCGTCCGGCGCGGCAGCGCTGAATCCCGCCGCGACGATCGCATTAGCCGATGATCTCGTATCGAACTTGGTCTCGATGACCGGCGTCGGAAACGCTGCGCCGGCATTTGTCAGGACCGTCGTCACATTCAGCGGGATGGCGCTGAACGCATCGGCAACTCTCGCATTCGGCGTTGCGATGCTCGGGCGCGATACCGCGATCGGATGAATCGCGGCAAGCGAAGTCGCGGTCAGCGCGCCGGCAATGCAGCTTGCGTGCCAAATCTTCAATGTCGCCAGCCGCGCGGCCGCGGTCCCCCCGTTCAAATCCCCAACTTGGTACGCAGGTTAAGGAGGCGAAGGGAAGACAATATGGCGCACTTGTGGCGCAGATGCGGTCAGTCTCGGCCGTGTCGCCAAGATGTGCCTAAATTGGAAGTTGCTGTCCTGATGCGCCTCCTGCCGAGGAACAGGACGGGCGCCATGTCGCGTGACCGTCGCTAAACAACGCATCTTCGCGCGTTAGCGCGTCGAGACCGACGCCGTCCGGTTTGCCGCCGACGGAACATCACAATGGCTTAAGCACAGTGGCTTAAGCGCTGTTCGGTTTGGGCCAATCGCGCGCTGCACCAGGAGGCCTATTCGATCACCTCGTCGGCAATCAGCAGAAAGTCGCGATTGGCCGTCAAGCCGAGCGCCCTAGCCGTCTTCAGATTGATCACCAGCTCGAGCTTGGTTGGCTGCTGTATAGGCAATTCAGCCGGCTTTGCGCCTTTGAGGATACGGTCCAGATAAGTTGCGGTCGCGCGAGACAGACCGGGCAAGTTTACGCCATACGAGACAAGGCCTCCGAGGTCGACTGCTTCCCGCGCCGCATACATCGCCGGCAGGCGATTGTTTGCCGCGAAGGTTACGATGCGCGCGTACTGGCTGAACAACATCGGACTGGGAAACACAATGAGAGCATCAGCACGCTCTGCAGCCATCGCTGCGAAGGCACCGTCCAGATCAGCAGGACGATCCACCGGCACGAGTTGAAGTCTCGTTCCCAGGGATTGGGCGGCGCTTTCGATCTCCTTCAACATGCCGGCCATTGTGTGCTCGCCGTATGCACGGGGGTGCCACAGCACGACAACGCGAGAAAGACCCGGAACGATTTCCTTAAGCAGTTGTAGCCGCTTCGACACCAGTTCGGGGCCGAGAAATGTCGTGCCTGTTACATTGCCTTTCGGCCGCCCCAGGCTTGAAGCAAGCCCGTCCTCGACGGGATCGGCCATGCCTATGCCGACGATCGGGATTGTCGAAGTCGCTCGCCTCGCCGCGCGGACAGCCGGCGTGCTCAAGGCGACAATTGCATCAACTCGCTGCTCAACCAATTGCTGCGCCAGCTCGTTGAGCTTGGTCGCATCACCATCCGCAAATCTCCGGTCGAAGCCAATACTCTGCCCTTCGATATAGCCAAGCTCGCGCAGCGCCGGCACGAACGCGTCGAGAGTTGTCAGACTTGCGCCGGACTTGTCGCCGCGGCCAAACGACAGGACTCCTATCCGGGAATTCTTCGCCTGTTGGGCATGTGCCGCGAGCGGCCAGGTAGCAACTGCGCCTCCAAGAAGTGTGATGAACTCGCGCCGCTTCATCGCCGCACCCACGCTGTCAGTGCCGGTCACGTTCCCGCCGGGGTGCGAAAGACTTTCAAAAAGTCCCAGGCGGGCCCTGTTGATCATGGCAATCCCGACGATCGGAATGGTACTCGTCGCATGCTTTAAGATGACGGCGCCGATCGCAGGCGTTCCGACCAGCACGTCGGGCTTCGCTGTACCAATCTAAACGCACTACAAGTATCTGCCGTGAATGTCGATGGTCGAACGCACACCGATGTGGCAATAATTTGCAGCTAACCACTCCTCAGCGCAGGTACGGCCCACGTCGCGCAGATAGGTGAGAAACTCCCAGTCTGCATTGAACTTGGAGGCGACGCCGAGGTCTTTCATGAACGATTCCGCCTCTATGGCATGAATCAGCATCGTCTTTATCTCGTCGCGCAGCGCGCCTCTGCTAACGAGCTTGTTGGCGAAGGCAATTGCTCGCATCTCGCGCATCAGCGACGAATTGAAGCTGATTTCGTTCAATCGGTTTAATATATCGCTCGCCGTGCGAGGAATCTCCCCACGCACAATTGGATTGATGTGAATAACGATGACGTCTGTGGATTGGCAGCCATAGATCAGCGGGAAGATCGCTGGGTTGCCCATGTAGCCGCCATCCCAATAGGCTTCGCCATCGATTTCAATAGCCTGAAAGAGCTGCGGAAGGCACCCGGACGCGAGAACGGCCGAGACGGTGAGCTCATGGTTCTCAAAGATCTTCACCTTTCCAGTGCGGACGTTTGTCGCACAAAGGAACAGTTTGACGACATTCTCCCTGCGCAGTCGCTCGAAGTCGACGGTCTTCTCGAGCACGTCACGCAATGGGTTATAGTTCAATGGGTTAAACTGATAAGGTGACAGCAGTCGTGTCATCATGTCGAAGAACATGAAGGCCGGCGATCTCTCGATCGAACGAGTTTGCGACAGACGATCGAAAATGGAGGGCCGCAGCGGTCCGCAGGCCGCAGCTTCGCTGATGCGGCGCCAATATTCGGCGAGAGTGAGTTTTGCGCCTTCGCGGCCGCCTATCGTCAGGCCGTACGCCATGACCGTGCCGTTCATGGCGCCAGCGCTGGTAGCGCAGATCCCCTCGAACGACATCCGCTCATCTTCGAGCAGGCGATCCAAAACGCCCCAGGTGAAGGCGCCATGCGCACCGCCACCCTGTAAAGCAAGGTTGACCGTCTTGCTCGCCGTATCCATCAGCGCTTAGCCCCGACCACGCTGTGCGCGCCGCCTGGCAGCGTCATGAACTCGCGGCGTTTCACTGCGCAGTCCCTCCACTTCTTGCGAGTGATAGGATATCACAGGTCGATACGGCAGGAGACGGCCCGCTGCGAGATTTCGGGCCGGGCTATGACTGCTCTGGGGCATTCGCGACTGAGCCGGGCGGTGCTCGCTACCAATCGATATCCGCTTCGGTCCCGATAGCTCCAGCATATGAGCAAACGGAGCAATGACGCGAGGGGCCAACAACAGACGACCAGTGCAGGACAGGTTTTCGTTCGAAAACGCTACGTCGGTCACATCATGACCCCGGGCATGAAACAACGAATTTCGATCCGCCGCAGGTTGCCGCCGAGCGCCCAATAGTAGATGGGCCAGACCATGGTGCGAGCGGCGCGGTTCGGCTCCTTGATCACGGCCTCGTCCGGCACGTCCCACCATTGGCGCTCGATGCGCACGCGGTAGTGACCCTCTCTCACCTCCCAGTCGATGTCGGATAGCGCCTTGCCGTCGGCGTCGGAACAGCATGGCCCCTTGCCACTTTAGAGGCTCTCGAACCAGCTATCGAGTTCGGGACGGCTATGATCGTGTGCGTTCGCCGCGAAGTGCCAGACCAACAGCACGATCAAAGCTCTGATGGCGGTCATCAAAAATATCTTCGTCACTGCAATCTCCTTTGAAAAGAGATTTGCGCCACGACTTCCGAAATGACCTAGTTCAAACCGCCCGGGTTCTCTGATGTGAACCACTTCACATGTTGCGCCAACTCCAGACTAGCTGGGCGGCTCCTGAATTCCCCGGCTGTTGTTACGTCTGGGGTGCGGACACTAGGGTTCAAGCGGCGCGGTCATTGGACGCACCAGACGTCAGGTTCGGGTCAAAATGCGAAGAACTCAACGTGAGCAACTCTCGTCCGCTTCATGACGCTGAGCGGACCTCGGCAAGGCATATTGCCGCTTCGCTGATGGGCCAATAGCAGGCGACTCGGTGTGCCCCGGCGTCCCACGGCCATCAGGTCAAGGTTACCTTGCCGGTTTGATCGATCTAAGGCTGCTTTTCGAACTTCCGCATCGACGCGACGTGTCTGACCCATGGCTGAGCGGAGCGAGACCACCACTGCGTACGGGGGACGATCAGGTCGCGTTGACGAATGGAGCCCACACGGATGGCGTAAACCTTGGGGCCTGCTCCGACGGCCGTCGCGTAGATATGTGTTCCACATTCCGGGCAAAACGCCTGTGGCCTCTTGTTTCCGCTTTCGGCGGTCTTGACGTAGATTTTCGGTTCGCCCGAGAGCAACCTGAAAGCGTCTTCCCGCGTGAAGGCGTGCACGCGGAACGCGGAGCCGGAGAATGTCTGGCAGTCGGTGCAATTGCAGAGCAGGGTTTTGTCCGGCTCGATGTCGGCTTCAAATGTAATGTATCCGCAGTGACAACTCCCATCGATTTTCATCGTATCCTCCGCAGCGCGTTCATGCGCAACCTAAGGCTACCAAGCGCATCGATTGTCCGGACCTCGCTGAGCCGTGCGGTCACTTCGCCGATGGGCCATTTGGAGACCTCCTTAAGGTCCATTTGGTTTACGCTTCAGAGAGGATCATGCAACTCGTTGTCTAGGGCGACTTCGCACAGTCGATAGGCTCCGATCCCGACCAGTTGTGGCCTGAGCAACGGTTGCAGTTCGACGGGCTGGAGTCGGTTGTGCCATGGCGTGCCAAAGAGGGCACTGCGGACGGCGTCAGTGACGAAAATCCCGTTCTCCTCGCTCGTCAAGAGCTTGCTCGATGCACTCTGCAATTGCGAGGCAACCCAGACATCGCGACCATAGAGAAAGGAGCGGAATGCGTAGAGTGTGCCTCGGTGCAACCCGATACCGATCGTGCAGTCGAACTGCTCCACGGGCCGGATTGCCTCCCACTTACGGATCGAGCGCTCTGCCCCCGCCATGGCCTGCGCGGCATCGGCAAATGTTATGCAATAGGAATCACCTAGGTTGAATCGAACCGTGCCGCCGAATTCTTGTGCCGTCCCGTAGGTCACCCCATCGAGCATGTCGAGGATGCGCTCAATTTTGGCGACAGGCCCGGCATCCATGATCTTGCCGAAGCCGTGAAGATCTAAGAAAAGAATGTAGATTTCAGGAATAACGCGTGTGCGATGCCGCTGTTCGATGCGGTAGATCGGCATCGGTTCGACAAACCCCTTCAATGCAAAACTCTCAACGAGCGCGGTCTGGATCTCCGCCGATGTTAGAGCGAGTCGGGCTCCGGCCGTGAGGTAGATTTCGTCGGGCGGCGTTAGCGCTTCGACGCGGGTGACGAGGGCAAAAACGTCCCCGATGAAGTCGTCGTCCTGAACGGCGATATCCCCGAGTGAATTACGATGCGAATCGAGAGGCGATCGTGACCTCGGTTTACTTGGGTCAGTTGCAGCTCTTCCTGCACTGCTATCGCAGCTTTGGCCGCACCAGTGACGCTGAGGAATTCGAGCCAATAACCGTCTCCAGCGGGTTTGATGATACGGCCGCCGTGCTCGGCGGCACGGCGCGCCAGAAGCGCGCGATGTTCACCCAATAGCGCCTGGAGATCGGCGGTCAGAAGTTCACGGAAGCGTGACGTCGAGCCGCTGATGTCGGTCTTCATAACGACGGTGGTTCGAAGGGGATTCATCGTCGGATGATCCTGTGCGCAGAGAGCAGCCTACGACAATTCATCGTCGTTTGGCAGAGGAGTGGCGCGAGACCCGCGCGCACGGTCGCACTTCGCTGATGGGCCAATTTGGGAAGCTTCCGTTTCATCGATGCCAAGTGAAGACCCCTAAGGGGCCTCAACAAGAATATACCCGCGGTTCTCAACCGTATCGAATGTGCGCATACCCTTAACGAGGGTTGCAGCTGGCATCCACACCCAGCCAGCGCTCGCGGGGTTGACGTCAAGGACAAGGAACGAGTCGGATTCAGTGTCGTATGCGCCAAGCGGCGAGATGTGGCCAGGGCCCTGTTGTCCTACAGCCTTGCGCTGGTAGGCGACGATCACATAGTCACCCCGACGTTTGAGGTTTTCAACCAAATCAGTCTTAATGTCCTGCTCAGGCTTGCTGTCATCAACGATGACAAGCCGGGTCGTAAGACCATTCGCCCTTAGCATCTCATCGAGCTGACGAACCTGATATCCGAAATCCTGAATCTGCTTTCCATTGATCGTCACCGGTTCGCCGAGAACTTGCGCGCGTGTCTTTTGACCTTTGGTGATCACGTTGTCCTGTGTGAAGCGAGGGATTGAGGGATCGTAGCCGCTCGGAATGTATTTAAGATCTTCTGAGTGTAATCGGCTCCGGTCCCGCGGCAGATCAGGGCTCCGACCTCGAACGGCGTTGAGCACAATTGCCGCAGACGCGGGTCCACAGAAGGCTCCGTTGGACTCGGCTTCAAACTGATTGGCAAGGGCCGGAAAGTCCACCTTGGCGGTTGAGCGGGCCAGTCGCGCAAGCCCGTCGTCCGACGAGAATGGCACAAGATCCCGCGAAATGGTCGCTGGTGCGTTGTCTAGTGCAAATGCTGCCGGAAGTTGCGTAGTCGTCAACAGAAGCGCGAGTACAATTCGGGCAAGAGGTGACATGGTCAGCTCCTATTTCCTGCAAGCCCGACGCAATCTAATCTAGCGGATCCCAAGTTGGATACGGCAAGAATATTGCCGGGATTGCGTGCATGCCGCCCGGAGCCTGAATGTCCGAGGTTGTGGTCAAAAGCGGAAGGTTCAGAACGAGCCAACGTTTTGCCAGGCTTGCGGTAGCGATTGTTTGCCCCGGGTTGTGAGCGCGAGGTCCTTCTCCGGATTAATCGGTGGACCTCATCCTGAGGAGCCCGCTGGAAGCGGGCGCGCTCGGGGCACCATCACGGTGGACACCGGGTGGATGCGATCTGGATCAACTAATGTAAGCTTGAAGGTTCGCGCCGATATTCAACGAACGGCTGCACTGTTCGATGGCTTCTTCAAGTTGACGGAGGTGCAGGTGCGCAATGCAGAGAAGCCGCGCCGTGATGTTGTCCTGCAAGACGGTCAGATTTGTTCGGTCGCCGTCGAACCGATCTGACCAGATGTCGTGGGCGGTCTGAAGATCGGTTAGCGTTACGTTGATCCGCACCTGGTCTCCGTTGCGTCTCACCGCGCCGTGTACGGCCCAGCGGATACCGAGATCCGTCCCGACCTGCTTCAGATCAATCGACTTGTTCTTGTAGGTAAAGGCGGTCTCGCGTCCAATAACGAAAGTGGCTGGCGTTCGTGCGAGACCGGTCGTCAAATCTGTCGTGATGGCGTCGACAAAGCGCTCCTGCTCTCGATCGTTGTTGAGATTGGCGAAGGGCAACACGACGAGAGAGAGACGAGTCGCGATCTCGGGCCCGACTGTCGGTTGCCCCTGGATCTTTTGAGCTTCCCGAACTACGTCTGTACGGATCGTCTTCCAGACATTCCAATAACCGATAAGGCCGCCGGCAATTGCGCCGATGGTGGCAACCGACGCCAGCGCCCCGCCGACGAGCTTCATACGACCTCTGAGCTGACCCAGCCAGTCATGGAATCGCCGTTTGCTTACTGCTCTTTCAGCAAGATCTGGGACCGAAACCGCTGTGCTCCCTGCCGCGCGGGCAAACTTTGACGGTTCTGCGAGGGAGACCACCGCCGTTCTTGGGCACCGATCCTCTTCGTGTATGGCGCCCACGAAACGAAAACCCTTTCGTGGAAATGTTTTGATAAGACGTTGTTGCTCGCCGGAGTCGCCGATCGCGCGTCGGACGGCGTTCAGCCGGGTCGTCAGTGCCGAGTCAGATACAATCCGACCATTCCAAATCGCGTTTATGAGATCGTCCTTGCTGACGACGCGATCCCTGCTGCGGATCAAATATTCGAGCAGATCGAGAACCTGAGGCGGCGTAGGCACAACATCGGGCCCGCGCTGCAACTCGCGCTTGTCGGTGTCCAACGCACAGTCCTCGAAGAAATAGCGCATGGCACCATTCCCCAGGCTTGCCCTCTATCCCCCGAGAGCGCGGCCGCGATCGTGCGGCGAGATTAGGCCGGAAAGGAAAATGTAAGCCGAATATCAAATCCACAAATATGATCTCTTTCACACATGCGGGCGCAATCCTCAGGAGGACGGAGAAAAACGCAAGGTTGGCTCTACGCCGCGTGGGTCGCCCTATGCTTCTTCGGGCCGAGCAGCGCCAGAACCTGCTCGGCCGAGGCGGGGCGGCTGATGAGATAGCCCTGGACTTCGTCGCAATTGGTCTGGCGCAGATATTCGAGCTGATCAACCGTCTCGACGCCTTCGGCGACCACGCCGATATTCAAGTCCCGCGCGAGGGAGATCACCGACTTCACGATCGCGGCGCAGTCCGGCTGCGCCAGCATGTCGCTGATGAAGGACTGATCGATCTTGATGCGGCTGAACGGCAGCTTGCGCAAATACGTCAGCGACGAGAATCCGGTGCCGAAATCGTCCAGCGCCACCGTGACGCCGAGTTGCAGCAGCGCGTTCAGGATCGACGACGCCGAACCGTATTTCGACAGCAGCATCGATTCGGTGATCTCGATCTCCAGCCGGTGCGGGGCGACGTTGGCCTCAGTCAGTGCCTGCACGATGGTCTGGAGAATGCCCGTGTTGTGGAATTGTGCCGCGGAGAAATTCACCGCGACCCTGATATGGTCGGGCCACTCCGCCAGCGTCGCGCAGGCGCGCCTGATGACCCATTCGCCGATCTCGTGAATGAGGCCGGTTTCCTCGGCGATCGGAATGAACTCGCTCGGCGGCACCAGTCCGCGCACCGGATGCTTCCAGCGCAGAAGAGCCTCGAAGCCGGTGATCCGGTTTTCCCTGAGATTGAGGAACGGCTGAAAGACCAGGAACAGCTCGTCCCGTGCGACGGCGAGCTCCAGATCCGATTGCAGCGCCTTGCGGTCGCGCGCCGACTTGTCGTCGGCGGCCTCGAAGAAGCAGATCGTGCCGGGGCCGGCCTTCTTGGCGCGATAGAGTGCGGCATCGGCATGTTTGAGCAGGTCAAGCTGCGTGTCGCCGTCCCGCGGCGCCAGCACGATGCCGACGCTGGTGCCGCCAATGATCTCGCGGCCCTCGATCAGGAACGGCTTGGCGAAGGCCGTGACGAATCGCTCCGCGATCCCCAGGGCGTCCTCGGCCCGGGTGAGATTGGCCATGACCAGCGCGAACTCGTCTCCGCCGATGCGCGCGACGTGCTCGGCCGCCCGCGTGCAGCGTTGCAGGCGGCTGGCGACCTGGACCAGGAATTCGTCGCCGGCGGGATGGCCGAACTTGTCGTTCACCTCCTTGAAGCGATCGAGGTCGAGCAGCAGCACGGCGAACTCCTCGCCGGACAGGGCCAGCCGCTTCAGGGCGGCATCGAGTGTCTCGTTGAACGCGAAACGGTTGGGCAGGTGCGTCAGCGGATCCTGGCGGACCGACCGCTCCGCCTCGAGCTGCCGCATGATGCGTCGCATGAAGGTGAAGGAATTGACGAACACGCCGCGCAGCAGCACGGATCCGTAGACCACGACCAACACGGCCATCAGCAGATAGGCGGGATCACCGCCGCTGCCGAGACAGATCCCGATGCCGAGGAAGAGGGGAGTCGTGAATGCGATCGCCGCGATCGGGATGGTGGCGAACGCGAAGGCGCCGCCGGCCAGCATGCCGGCGCACAGACAAGTGATGACGAGCTGGCCGCCGGTGGAGGCGTTGGCGAAGAACGCGACCGGCACGATGCCCCAGGCGGAGCCGAGGATGAAGGCGTTGCGCACGAGACGGTGCATGGCGCGACGGGATACGAATTGCGGCTTCGTGATGCGGCGCGCGCTGTGGGATTGCACGCCGAACAGGATCGCAGCGCCCGCGACTGCACTCGCCCAGACCAGGGCGAACTTCCAGTCCGGCGAATGCCAGAGCGCGATGGCAAGCACGGCCGCATTGCAGGCATTGGCCAGCATGATGCCGACGGAATAGCCGAGCACGAGAGCCATCTGCTCCGCGCGGATATGTCCGGCGACAGCGTCGTCGGTTGCGGGTCCGCCGAACGCGGCGAGATCGCCGGCGAACAGCTTGGTCAGATAGGACGTCAGTCGGGACCGCATTGCAGAGCCTGCAGGCATGGGCCGTTCATATTCGGCTCAAGGTCGGAGAATTCGCTGCAAACCTTTGACGAACTATGAATTTATCGCCCGCGCCGGGATCGCTGCGGCACGATGTGCATAGGGAACCGCCGGTATCGGTAACAAATCAATACAAATGCCGCCGTCCCCGGTTCCCGCGCGCGGCATCAGCGCGCCAGCTGCTTCGGATCGTAGAAGAAGCGTTCCTCGATCAGCTCATTGCCGCGCCAGGTCTGCCACGCAATCTCCTCAAGCGTGCGCGTGACGCCTTCGGCATTGGTGAAGGCGAATTTCCAGCGCGTGGCGACATTGTCTCCGGCGATCAGGCTTGGCCCGAGGCGCACGGCCTTGACCTCCTTGAAGGCAGCCAGCACGCCGCGCTCCTTGGCCGCGAGCTTGTCGCGGCCGACCATCGGCTCGGCCTGGTTTTCATGGGTGGCGGCGTCGGCTGCATAAAACCGCTCGATCGCCCCGACGAAGTCGCCGTCCTCGAGGTGCTTGGCAAACGCTTCGACAATCTCACGGCTCGGCATGGCAGCACCTCACGACTATAAACCGACTGATAGTCGGTAAATACCGACCGTCAGTCGAAAAGTCAACTGGCAGCAGTTGCGGAATTCGACTACAGCAGGCGTTATGGCAAAGCAGGCGGAACGGCGGGCCGCGACCACCGAGGCGATCCTGACGGTGGCGCGCCGCCTGTTTGGGACGCAGGGTTTTGTCGCCACGACCATGGACGACATCGCCGACGGCGCCCGCGTCGCCAAAGGCGCGGTCTATCATCACTTCAAGACCAAGGAGGCGGTATTCGCCGCAGTGTTCGACGAGGTCTCGCGCGACCTCGTCGCCGAGATCAACCGCGCCGTCCGCGCCGAGAAGGACGTGCTTGCCGCGATGGTCGCCGGCACGCAGCACTATTTCGCCGCGACCGCCAAGGGGCCGACCGGCCAGATCATCCTGCGCGACGGCCCGGCCGTGCTCGGCTGGGAGCGCTGGCGCGAGATCGACGCGCAGCATTTTGGCGGCGAGATGCCGCGCGCGCTTGCTGCCGCGATGGACGCGGGCCTGATCGCGCGGCAGCCGATCGAGCCACTGGCGCGGCTGCTGCTCGGCGCGGTGACGGAGGCCGCGGTGGCCTGCGCCGGAAGAGCCGACATCGCCAAGGCGGGCGTAGAATATGCCCGCGCGTTCAAGTCGCTGATCGAGGCGCTGCGTCTGCGGCAATGAGTGTGCTATGGACCTTCGATCCGAAACGCCCACAACAACAATAAAAACCGGAAAAGCATGACCGCCCAACTGCAATCCGCCCATTCAAACGATCCCGAATTCGACTACGTCATCGTCGGCGCCGGCTCGGCCGGCTGTGTGCTCGCCAACCGTTTGTCGGCGAACGGCAAGCATTCGGTGCTGCTGCTTGAAGCCGGCCCGAAGGATTCCAACATCTGGATCCACGTGCCGCTCGGCTACGGCCGCCTGTTCAAGGAGAAGAGCGTCAACTGGATGTACCAGACCGAGCCGGAGCCCGAGCTCAACGGACGGCAAGTGTTCCAGCCGCGCGGCAAGACGTTGGGCGGCTCGAGCTCGATCAACGGTCTGCTGTACGTCCGCGGCCAGCACGAGGATTACGACCGCTGGCGCCAGCTTGGCAACGCCGGCTGGGGCTATGACGACGTGCTGCCCTATTTCAGGAAGGCCGAGAACCAGGCTCGCGGCGCCGATCAATTCCACGGCACCGGAGGACCGCTGCCGGTCTCAGATCTGATCCTGTCCGATCCGCTGTCACAAGCCTTCATCAAGGCGGGGGTCGAGACAGGCCTGCCCTACAATCCCGACTTTAACGGCGCCTCGCAGGAAGGCGTCGGCCTGTTCCAGACCACGACGCGCAAGGGCCGCCGCGCGTCCACGGCTGTCGCCTATCTCGGCCCCGCGAAGAACCGCGGCAATCTCAAGATCGAAACCTTGGCGCTGGGCCAGCGCATCCTGTTCGAGGGGCGCCGCGCCGTCGGCGTCGAATATCGCCAAGGCTCGGCCTTGCGCCGCGTGCGGGCGCGCAAGGAGGTGCTGGTCTCCAGCGGCGCCTACAACTCGCCGCAGCTTTTGCAGCTCTCCGGCGTCGGCCCGGCCGACCTCCTGCGTAAGCATGGCATCGATGTCGTGCTCGATGCGCCGGGCGTCGGCCACGATCTCCAGGATCACATGCAGGTCCGCATCGTGATGCGCTGCTCGCAGCCGATCACGCTCAACGATGCCATCAACCATCCGATCCGACGTACGCTGACTGGAATACGCTATGCACTGTTCCGCCAGGGCTGGCTGACGATCGCGGCGGGCACTGCGGCCGCCTTCTTCAAGACCAGTCCGCGTCTCGCCACGCCGGACATCCAGGTGCACTTTCTGCCGTTCTCGACCGACAAGATGGGCGAGAAGCTGCACGATTTTTCCGGCTTCACCGCCTCCGTGTGCCAGCTCCGCCCCGAAAGCCGCGGGAGCTTGCGGATCAAGAGTGCTGACCCGACGGTGCCGCCGGAAATCCGCGTCAACTACATGTCGACCGAGGCCGACCGCACCACGAACGTCGAGGGCCTGAAGATCCTGCGCAAGATATTGCACGCGCCGGCGCTAAAACCCTTTGTGGTGGAGGAGGTCGATCCCGGCCTCAAGGTCGCGACCGATGCGGAGCTCCTGGAATTCTGCCGCCAGCGCGGCAGCACCATCTATCATCCGACCTCGACCTGCCGTATGGGCAATGATGCGCTCGCCGTGGTCGATCAGCGGCTCAAGGTGAGGGGGATCGAGGGCTTGCGCGTGGTCGACGGATCGATCATGCCTGATCTCGTGTCGGGCAATACCAACGCGCCGATCATCATGATCGCCGAAAAGGCCTCCGACATGATATTGGAGGATGCGCGGTAATCCGCGCAAAAGGGGAGCATACGGCTTGGCTATTCGATTGCGGATCGGCACGCGCAAGAGCGCGATGGCGCTGGCACAGACGGAAGAGATCGCGCGCCGCCTGACCGCCGCCGTGCCCGATATCGACGTCGAGATCGTCAAGTTCGACACCACGGGCGATCTCGACCAGACCAGCAAGCTGTTACCCCATGGCGGCAAGGGCGGCGCCTTCGTCGCACAGATCCGTGCCGCGGTGCTGTCGCGCGAGTTACAGGCGGCGATGCATTCGCTCAAGGACATGCCGGGCAACGAGGACACGCCGGGCCTCGTGATCGGCGCCACGCTGTCGCGCGACCCGCCGAGCGATGCCCTGGTGCTGCGCGATGGTGTTATGCTCGATGCATTCAGACAGTCGCGCGGCAAGGGTTTCAAGATCGGCACCAACGCCGTGCGTCGCGCGGCCTATGCGCGGCGGCTGTTTCCGGACGCCGAGGTGATCCACTTCCGCGGCGCCGCCGACACGCGCGTGCGCAAGCTCGATAACGGTGAGTTGCAGCGGTTGCCGGATGGTGGCGCGGTCGGTCCCGCCGATGCGCTGATCATGGCGCGCTCGGGGCTCGATCGCGTCGGCCTTGCGAGCCGGATCGCCTACGAATTCTCGGCTACGGAGATGTTGCCTGCGGCAGGGCAGGGCATCGTTGCGGTGGAATGTGCAGCGCAGGACTGGCAGACGCGGCGCATCCTGTCTGCGATCGACGATCCCACCGCGCATGCCTGCGCTGATGCCGAACGCGAGGTGCTGTGGGTCCTCAATGGTCACTGCAATTCGCCGGTGGCGGGGTTCTCGACGATCGACGGCGATCAGATGTCGCTCACCGCATCGGTGCTCGATCTTTCCGGCAACACCATCATCGAAGCCTCGCGCGCCGGTCCCGCGAACCGTCCGCGCGAGCTCGGCCGTGCGGTCGGGCTCGATCTGCTGGCCAGGGGCGCGTCCGAGATCATCGAGCGCAGCCGGCCGCGCTAGGCCGCCGCAAATCGATCATCGGCCCGAGCGTAGGATCGTGCTCCTGTTTTGCCCGACGCCTCAAATGCCCTGGGCGCGGCCGGAGCGCCTGGCCGGCGGGGCCGTTCTACTTTGCATGGGGTTGTTTTCGAGCATTTTGCAAAGCACGCCCCGCCGCCGTCGGGAGGGAACGGACGGAGCGTCGATGCGTCAGCCGCGCACCCGCTTCAGCATCTGGTCGACATGGGCGATTGGGGTCTCCGGCTGGATGCCGTGGCCGAGATTGAAGATCAGCCGGCCTTGTCCGAAATTCGCCAGCACCTCGTCGACGGCGCGTTCCAGCGCATCGCCGCCGGTGATCAGTACCAGCGGATCGAGATTGCCCTGCACGGCGACGCGTGACTGCACGCGCTCGCGGATGAAGGCGGGCTCGGCCGTCCAGTCGATGCTCACCGCGTTGACGCCGGTCGCTTCCACATAGCCCGGCAGCAGCGCGCCGGCGCCGCGGGGAAAGCCGATGATCTTCGCATCCGGCGCCTTGGCGCGCACGCCCTCCACGATGCGCCGCGTCGGCTCGACCGACCAGCGCGCGAATTCGGCCGGCGGCAGCACGCCCGCCCAGGTGTCGAAGATCTGGAGCGCATCCGCGCCGGCAGCGAGCTGCCCGAGCAGATAGTCGACGGAGTTGCCGACCAGCGTATCGATGATCTTCGCGAAGGCCTCCGGATGCCGGTAAGCCATCATCCGCGCCGGCGCCTGGTCCGGCGTGCCCTGGCCCGCAACCATGTAGGTCGCGACCGTCCAGGGCGCGCCGCAGAAGCCGATCAGCGCGGTCTTCGGATCGAGCGCGCGGCGCACGATGCGCAGCGCCTCGAACACCGGCTCGAGCTTGCCGAAATCGGCGCGCGGCGACAGCGTCTTGACCTTGTCGGGATCATCCAGCGGCTCCAGCCGCGGACCCTCGCCGATCTCAAAGCGCACGGAACGGCCGAGCGCGTAGGGAATGACAAGAATGTCGGAGAAGATGATCGCCGCATCGAAGCCGAAGCGGCGGATCGGTTGCAGCGTCACCTCGGCGGCGAGCTCCGGCGTGAAGCAGAGATCGAGGAAGCCGCCGGCCTTGGCGCGCACCTCGCGATATTCGGGCAAGTAGCGGCCAGCCTGCCGCATCATCCAGACCGGCGGAACGGCCTGCCGCTGGCCGGAGAGCACGTCGACGAAAGGCTTTGCGGAGGAGGGTGGCACGAATGATCCCTGGGACATGTTGCGGTTCCTGATACACCGCCGCTCCCGCCGGGCCAAGCGGAACAGAGGAACCCCTCGGCAGGCGGCGACGTTGATCGGCCAATGGAGGATCTCATGGCTGAGAAATTCAACCCCGCGCCGCACGATAAGCACGCCGACGATCCACGCGAGGCGCTCGCCGCCGATCGCGAAACCCATGCCAGGCTCGATGCCGGTCTGGTCGATACCTTCCCGGCGTCTGATCCTGTCAGCGCCGCCCAGCCGACGCCATCGAAGGCCGATGCGGAGGCGGACAGCCATTCGCTGTGGGACAAGGTTAAGGCGATCTTCAGCTAAGGTCTCGTGCGGTCCGATACCCCCTCGACGCGCTAACCTGCCGTTAGCGATCAGATGATCGCGAGCACCGTAGGACTACGTAAATCGGCGCAGTTTGAGGCGAATTGCGCTGCGCTTTTCAGGATTCGATAACAGAAGCGGCGGAATTTCCGGGCATCGGAGAATCCTGTTCGCATGAACGTCATGAGCTATAGAGCCGGCTTGAGCCGCCTGCCCTTGCGGGCGGCGGCGTTCGTCGTGCTCACCTGCACGGCCATCCTCACCATCAGCGGCTGGCGTGAATGGAGCTCGCGCGACGCGCTGCTGCGCGGCACCGAGACGGAAATGGCGAACCTCGCGCGATCGCTGACCCAGCATGCGGAGGACAGCCTCGATCTGCTCGATTCCGGTGTCGTTGGCGTCGTCAGCCGCCTGGAAATGGACGGCACGGACCCCTCCACCATCGCCAAGCTTCGCAACCTCCTCGAAGTCCGCAAGAAGGCGATCGAGCGCATTCACAGCCTCGCCATCATCGACGACAACGGCAACTGGCTGACATCCGCCGGCGCCGTCACCTCCACGCTCAGCGACGACGAGTTCTTCAGGCATCACAAGTTCTCGCCGAAGCGGGAGGCCTATGTCGGACGCCCGATCAAGAGCCTGGTCGACGGCGAGTGGGTGGTCACGCTGTCGCGCCGCTTCAACAAGCTCGACGGCAGCTTTGGCGGCGTCGTGCTTGCGACCATCAGTGCGAACTATCTGTCACATTTCTACCAGCAATTCCTGATCGGTCGGAACAGCTCGATCACGCTGGTGCACGGCGACGGCATCATCATTGCGCGCGACCCCAGCAATGACAAATTCGTCGGACGCAGCGTGGTCGACGGGTCGCTGTTTCGCCAATCGAAGCTGCAGCCGAGCGGGGCCTATAATTTCAGGTCGCTGCTGGATGGCGTCGATCGTGTCAGCTTCTACAAGCGCAGCGGCCGCCTCCCGCTGCTCCTGATCGCGACCGTCGATCGCGATGAATTGCTGGCGCCCTGGCGGGCGGCAGCCATTTCGCGCATGCTGTATGTGCTCGCGCTGGTGTTGCTGATCGCGATCATCGGCGCTGTGCTGGTCCGGCAGTTGCAGCGCGGCCAACGCATGGCGACGGCGCTGGTGGAGAAGGAAGCGCATTTCCGTCTGCTGGCTGAAGGCTCCAGCGACATGGTTACCCGGATCGGGCTCGACGAGCGGCTCCGCTACGTCTCGCCCTCCAGCGCGCGGGTCGTCGGCTGGCGCGCCAATCAACTGATCGGCACGCCCGCGCTCGCCGGCATCCATCCGGAAGATCTGCCGGAGATCCAGGCGATCGTGGACGCGCTGAAGCGCGGCGAAAGGGAGGAGGCGCGGGTCACCTATCGCAATGTGCACCGGCAGAAGTCCGAGATCTGGCTGGAATCGACCATGCAGATCACCCGCAAGGTTACCGGCGAGGTCGAAGGCGTGGTCGCGATCTCACGCGACATCACCGAGCAGAAGAACCTGGAAAACATGCTGGAGACGCTCGCGACCGAGGACAGTCTCACCGGGCTCGCCAACCGCCGCTGCTTCGATGAGCGGCTCGCGGAAGAATGGGCGAGGGCCTATCGCGACCGCTCGAGCGTTGGTCTGTTGATGATCGATGTCGATCACTTCAAGGCCTACAACGACGAATATGGCCATCCGGCGGGCGATGCGTGCCTGCGCACCGTGGCGAAGATCATCGCAACGGAGGCCCAGCGCGTCAGCGATCTCGCCGCGCGCTATGGCGGCGAAGAGTTCGCCGTGCTGCTGCCGAACATCGATGCGGCCGGCTGCGCCCGGATCGGCGAGCGGATCCGCCAGGCGATCCGCGCCGCGGGGCTCGTACATAGCTGCAATGAATCCGCCGGCTGCGTCACCGCCTCTGTCGGCGGTGCGACCTGCCGCCCGTGGCTGGAGCGAACCGGTGGGCCGGGAACGCTCGTCGAGGCCGCCGACCGTGCGCTCTATGGCGCCAAACAGGACGGGCGCGACCGGCTGGTGATGTCGGTCGAGGTCTTCAATCTGCTGCCGATGGCTTCAGGGCAGTAGAGCATGATCCGGACCCGAAGGGCCGCGTTAGCGCAAAGTGTGAAGCGGTTTTCCCTCGCGACAAACGCGGAGCGTTTGCGCGGAGATCATGCTCGAACAAAAACCTAAAGCACGATGACGCTTCATCCGAATCGCATCGCGCTTTAAAGCCCGCCCCTCAGTAATGCGGCGGGCGCTCGTTGCCGGGGCCGGGCGCGTTGGCTTCGGCCTCCTGGAGACGCTCGCTCAGCGCTGCGATCTGCCGCGTCAGCGTATCGATCTGCTTCCACTGCGCGGTGATGGTCTGGTTGAGCTGCTCGATGGTGTCATCCTGATAGGCGAGCCGTGCTTCGAGCGTGTCGATGCGTTCGCTGAGCGTCTCGATCTCATTCATCGGCGGAGGCGTCCTTCTGGCGCTCGCGCAAGCCATGGCCGAGCGCTACGCGCTCGTCGAACACGAAGCACTCTCCGCGCCAGCGGCTTTGCTCCTCCGGCACATCCTCGAGATATCTGAGAATGCCGCCCTTGAGGTGGTAGACCTCGGCGAAGCCGCGCGCGAGCAGATGTGCGCTCGCCTTCTCGCAGCGGATGCCGCCGGTGCAGAACATCGCGATCCTGCGATGCTTTGCGGGATCGAGCTGCTGCGCGGCAAAGTCCTTGAACTCGCCAAAACTCCTGATGCCGGGATCGACGGCGCCTTCGAACGTGCCCATCGCCACCTCGAAGGCGTTGCGGGTGTCGAGCACCAGCGTATCGGGCTCGGCGATCAGCGCATTCCACTTCGAGGCATCGACGTAGGTGCCGACCTGACGCGTCGGGTCGGCGGCGGCGTCACCGAGCGTGACGATCTCCTTCTTCAGCCGCACCTTGAGCCGGCCGAACGGCATCGCCTCGCTGGTCGAGAACTTCAGTTCGAGATTGTCGAGCCGTCCGCCGAACATGTCGCCGTGCGCGAGCTCATGGGCAAAGGCATCGATCGCCTCCGCAGTGCCAGCGACAGTGCCGTTGATGCCTTCCCGTGCCAGCAGCACGCTGCCCTTGATCCCTACGCCGGCGCAGAACGCGGCCAGCGGCTCACGCAGCTCGCGGTGATCTGCGAGCGGCGCGAACTGGTAGAAAGCGGCAACCTTGAAAGCCTTGTTCTTGGAAGTCATGGCGGCCCGTTTAGCAGGCGGCAGCCGTCCAGAAAACCCGCAGAAATGCGCCCCCATTCGCACAGCGGATGGCAGCCATTTCCGTGGTATGCCAGCATTGCCCGGCGGGGTCCGAATGTGTCATGTAGACCCGGATTTTCGAGAGGGCGCGACGTGCGCGGCCCGCGGCAAGAGAGCAGAACAGGCAATGAGAAGCTTCCATTTCCCCGGCAGGTCCACAGTCCACGCCCAGAACGCTATGGTGGCGACCTCGCACCCGCTGGCCGCGCTCGCGGCGGTCGAGGTACTGCGTGAGGGTGGCACGGCGGCGGACGCGGCGGTCGCGGGCAGCCTGCTGCTCGGGGTGATCGAGCCGCAATCGACCGGCATCGGCGGCGACTGCTTTGCACTGATCCAGCCGCGAGGCGAGGGCAAGATCACTGCCTATAACGGCTCGGGCCGGGCGCCGAAGGCCGCCAATGTCGAGTGGTATCTGGAGCGCAAGATCAATTCCGTGCCGCTGACCTCGGCGCACGCGGTCTCGATCCCCGGCGCGGTCGACGCCTTTGCGACCGTGCTGCGCGACCACGGCAAGTTCGGTTTCGACCGTCTGGCCCAGCCGGCGATCAAGGCGGCGGAGGAGGGCTACGTCGTCGCCCCCCGCATCGCCTTCGACTGGAAGAACCAGTTCGAGAAGCTGAAGAACGGCACCAACACCGAGCGCTATCTGCTGCCGCACGGCAGGCCGGCGGTGGCCGGCGACGTCATCCGCCAGCCTGAGCTCGGAAAGACGCTGCGCGCGATCGCCAAGGACGGCCGCGACGCTTTTTACAAGGGCGCAATCGCCGAGGACATGGTCGAGACGCTGCGCTCTATCGGCGGCCTGCACACGCTCGACGATTTCGCCGATCATACCACCGAGGTGACCACGCCGATCGGCACGACGTACAAGGACTACGATGTCTGGCAGTGCCCGCCCAACGGGCCTGGCATCACCATGCTGGTCATGCTGAACATCCTGTCCCGGTTCGACCTCAAGAAGTTCGCGCCGCTCAGCGTCGAGCGCTTCCATCTCGAGGCGGAAGCCGCGCGCATCGCCTACATGATCCGCGAGATGCATGTCGCCGATCCCGCCCACATGAAGATCGACGTCGCAAAAATCCTCGCGAAGGAATTCGCCGACGAGTACATCGCAAAAATCCGCATGGACGGGTTGCTCGACCTGCCCAACGTCGCGCCGCCGATGAACCCCTCGACCATTTACATCGCCGTGGTCGACAAGGATCGCAACGTCTGCTCCTTCATCAACTCGATCGCGCATTCCTTCGGCTCGGCGATCGTGTCGAACAAGACCGGCGTGCTGCTGCAGAACCGCGCCGGCGGCTTCCGCATCCAGCCGGATCACCCCAATTGCATCGCCGGCGGCAAGCGCCCGCTGCACACGATCATTCCGGCGCTGCTCACCAAGGCGGGCCGCGCGATCATGCCGTTCGGCGTGATGGGCGGGCAGTATCAGCCGGTTGGCCAGACGCATGTTCTGACCAACATCCTCGACTATGGCTGCGATGTGCAGGAGGCGATCGATATGCCGCGCGGCCTGCATTACGAGGGCGTCTATCAGCTCGAAGACAGTGTGCCGGCGGCGGTCGTCGATGGCCTGAAGAAGCTTGGCCACAAGACCACGAGTCTTGTCGGCCCGCTCGGTGGCGGCCAGGCGATCTGGATCGACTGGGACAAGGGCACGCTGACCGGCGGCTCCGATCCTCGCAAGGACGGCTGCGCGCTCGGCTATTGAGTGAGGCGCCCTCGACGGGCTGGCCAGGCCCGGCGCGTTGCGCTAGACACCTCCCGCTCCAAACGGAAGGTGTCTTATGCAGCGTGTCCAGCGTGCACTCCTCACCCTCATGTCGGCGCTCGCGATCACGGTGATCAGCGCAGTGTCGGCATTCGTCTCCACCCCGGCATCGGCCCAGACCGCAGGAAAAACCATGACCACAGCTTCAGGCCTCGAGATCATCGACAGCGTCGTCGGCACCGGCGCCTCCCCCAAGCCCGGCCAGATCTGCGTGATGCACTACACCGGCTGGCTCTATGAGAACGGCAAGAAGGGCAAGAAATTCGACTCTTCCGTCGACCGCAACGAGCCGTTCGAGTTTCCGATCGGCAAGGGCCGCGTGATCGCCGGCTGGGACGAGGGCGTTGCCACCATGAAGGTCGGCGGCAAGCGTACGCTGATCATCCCGCCGCAGCTCGGTTACGGCGCACGCGGCGCCGGCGGCGTGATCCCGCCGAATGCGACGCTGATGTTCGACGTGGAATTGCTCGGGGTGAAGTGACGGCAGGTACCAGCGCGAACAAAAAGACCGGCCTTGCGGCCGGTCTCCTCGTTTTCAGTCCCACTCGTTTTTCAGTCCCGTGCGCCTTACTCTGCCGTGCGCTTGGCGTTCGCCGCGGCGCGATCGATCGCTTCCTTCGCGGCGTCCTTGGCATCGCCCATGGCCTGCTGGCCCTTGCCCTTGATCTCCTGCACGGTGCCTTCGCCCTTCATGCGATCGGAACCGGTGGCCTCGCCAATGCCCTGCTTGGCCTTGCCGATCGCCTCGTTGCTGGCGCCCTTGATCTTGTCGGTCGCGCTACCCATGAAAATCTCCTTCCATCTTGGTTGCAAGGACAACGCCACGCGCCTAAGAGCGTTCCGATTTTGGTATGGCTTGATGCCGCGGCTTTGGTTAGCCTGCCGTGCACGGAACCAATGGAAAGCAGACACATGAGCGGCCACGACCACACGCACTCTCATCATCACGATCATGACGATCGCTGGAAACATGACGGCGTGCGGGTGATCCCCGGCAACCAGCTCGATCCCAATGTTCCCTCGACGCCTGGCATGGACCGCAAGGCCGCGATCAATTTCGCGCGCGTCGGCGCGCAGAAATTGTGGGCCGGAACGGTCAGCATCAAGCCTGATGCGAAGACCGGCGCGCATCATCACGGGCATCTCGAAAGCATCATCTTCGTCGTGAAAGGCAAGGCGCGCATGCGCTGGGGCGAGCATCTCCAGTTTACCGCCGAAGCCGGCCCCGGCGACTTCATCTACGTGCCACCTTACGTGCCGCACCAAGAGATCAACGCCAGCCCCGACGAGGTTCTGGAATGCGTGCTGGTGCGCAGTGACGGCGAGGCGGTCGCGATCAATCTCGACATCGAGCCGGTCGAGAAGCCCGAAACCGTGCTGTGGATCGACCCCGTGCACCGCGATCCGAACGAGGCGAATTGAACTGATCTCTCTCCGCCGTCATTGCGAGGAGCGAAGCGACGAAGCAATCCAGCATCCTTCCGCGGATGCATTTCTGGATTGCTTCGCTGCGCTCGCAACGACGGAGAACTCGGCTGACGCCTTCCGCTACGTCTGCTAGGCTTCGCTGGAGCCTACATGAAGACGAGGCGACGGAGGTCATCATGGCGAAGCCCGATCATTTGCTACCGCGGCGTAGACAGATCAAAGGGGCAGGCGCGAGCATCGTAGGTGCCGCGCTCACCAACGCACTCCCCGTCGCGGCCGCCGATCAACCCTCCGACATCTGGTCCAGCGAATACTGGGCCAAGAAGGGCGATGTGCCCTTGTGGATGTACCGCAAGCGGCTCGGTGCGCCCAAGGCGGACGAGGTGGCGCGGCCGGTCGTGGTGTTCGTGCACGGCTCCTCCGTCACCTCGCGGGTGTTCGATCTCAGCGTGCCCGGCAAGGGCGAATACTCCACCATGAACGAGTTCGCCCGCTACGGCTTCGACTGCTGGACGCTGGATCACGAGAACTACGGCAAGTCGGGGCGTACCTCTAGCAATTCAGATATCGCAAGCGGCGTTGCCGATCTGAAGGCCGCGGTGGAGGTGATCACGCGCGAGACCGGGCACAAGAAATTCCATTTCGTCGGGGAGTCCTCGGGTGCGTTGCGGGCCGGCGCTTACGCCATGGTCGCGCCAGAACGTATCGACCGGCTGGTGTTCGCGGCCTTCACCTACAAGGGCGAGGGCTCGCCGACGCTGACCAAGCGCGCCGAGCAGGTCGACTATTACCGCACCCACAACATGCGCAAGCGCGACCGTGAGATGATCCGCTCGATCGCGACTCGCGACAAACCAGGCACCAGCGATCCCGCCGTCATGGACGTGCTCGCCGAGGTCGAGCTTCAGTTCGGCGATCAGATCCCGACCGGCACCTACCTCGACATGACGGCCAATTTGCCGGTGGTGGACCCGGAGAAGGTGCTCGCACCGGTGCTCCTGGTGCGCGGGGAGTTCGACGGCATCGCGACCGTCGCCGACCTCGAGGCGTTCTACAACAAGCTGCCGAACGGCGACCGGCAATTCGTCATCCTGCCGGGAACCGCGCATTCGGTGGTGCTGGCGATCAATCGGGCGCTGTTCTGGCATGCCACGCGGGCATTTTTGACGATGCCGACGCCGATCGCGACCTGACGAAAAATTGCGCGCGGGCGTTCGGTGCGACAGAACCCCGCAGTGTGACAGTCCGAAAAATATTCGGAAGCCGTGTCGGATGGCTGCTGGGCCATCCGTCCTTGGGCAGAACCCCCGCCCAAGGAGCTTCCGATGCCCAGGATGATCTTCGTCAATCTGCCGGTGACCGATCTCAAGCGCGCAACCGTCTTTTACGAGGCAATAGGCGCGACCAGGAACCCGCAATTTAGTGACGACACGGCGTCCTGCATGGTCTTTTCCGAGACCATCTACGCGATGCTGACGACCCACGACAAATTCCGCCAGTTCACGCCGAAGCCGATCGCAGATGCAAAGATCTCGAACCAGGCGCTGTTCTGCTTGTCCGCCGACAGTCGGAGCGAGGTCGACGATATCGTCGGCAGGGCCGAGGCTGCGGGCGGGGTGGCCGATCCCAGCCCGAAGGACGAATACAGCTTCATGTACGGCCGCAGCTTCGAGGATCCCGATGGTCATATGTGGGGTGTGAACTGGCTGGACATGGCGGCGGCGCCGACCCAGCCCGGCATGGCGAACGCCTGATCGAAGCCCAGAGGATCGAAGAGGAGCATTCACGATGTCCAAGCTCGTGCCCTGCATGTGGTTCAACGGCGATGCCGAGGAAGCCGCCAAGTTCTACGTCTCGCTCGTTCCGAATTCGGCGATCACGCACGTCCAGCGCAACGTTTCAGACAATCCGTCCGGCAAGGAAGGCTCCGTGCTTGTCGTCGAGTTCACGGTGGCCGGCCAGCCCCTGGTCGCGCTCAACGGCGGCATGAAGATGGAATACACGCACGCGCTCTCGTTGATGATCCATTGCGACGACCAGGCCCAGGTCGACAGCGTCTGGAGTGCGTTCCTGGCTCATGGCGGCAGTGAAGGGCAGTGCGGCTGGCTCAGGGATCGCTACGGCGTGTCCTGGCAGGTGGTGCCGAAGGTGATGTTCGAATTTCTGTCGAGCCCGGACAAGGCCGCCGCCGCACGCGCGATGCAGGCGATGATGAAGATGGTCAAGCTAGATGTGGACGTTTTGCGCCGCGCATTCGAGGGTAAGTCCGCGGCGTGACCTCAAGGCAGGTGCAGTAGGGTGGGCAAAGGCGCGTTCGCGCCGTGCCCACCATCTGTCCTCGATTAAGAGAGATGTGGTGGGCACGCTTCGCTTTGCCCACCCTCATATGGGGCGTTTTGAGTCAAGGCTGTTGCGGGAGAATGGGTCAGGGTTTTGCTCTGGGAGGG
>NZ_JBBIAM010000006.1:0-159452 GCF_054185185.1 Bradyrhizobium sp. UFLA05-153 | reverse complement strand
GTCGAGAAGTAGGTCTGCTCGAAGCGGGCGTGATCGCCATAGACCGTGCGCATCATGCCCGGCCAGGAGCGGGTGAGGCAGAGATTGCCTGATGTCTCGCCGTCCAGCACCTTGCCGTCGGCATCGACGATCTCCGGCACCACGCCGAAGAACGGCAGCGTCGCCGAGCCTGGCTTCAGCCTGGTTGCGCCGGGCAGCGGCGTGATCAGGATGCCGCCGGTCTCGGTCTGCCACCAGGTGTCGACGATCGGGCAGCGGTCGTCGCCGATGACGCGGTGATACCACTCCCACGCTTCCGGATTGATCGGCTCGCCGACCGAGCCGAGCAGGCGCAGCGAGGCGCGCGAAGTCTTCTTCACCGGCTCGTCGCCGCCCTGCATCAGGGCGCGGATCGCGGTCGGCGCGGTGTAGAAGATGTTGACCTTGTGCTTGTCGATGACGTTCCAGAACCTGGAATTATCCGGGTAGTTCGGCACGCCTTCGAACATCAGCGTGGTCGCGCCGTTGCACAGCGGCCCGTACAGAATGTAGCTGTGGCCGGTGACCCAGCCGACGTCCGCGGTGCACCAGTAGACGTCACCGTCGTGATAGTCGAACACGTATTGGTGCGTCATCGCGGCATAGACGAGATAGCCGCCCGAGGTATGCAGCACGCCCTTCGGCGTGCCGGTCGAGCCCGAGGTGTAGAGGATGAACAGCGGATCCTCGGCATGCATGTGCTCGGCCGGGCAGTCCGTCGTCACCATCTTGGCCGCGTCGTGGTACCAGAGGTCACGCGACGGGGACATGTCGACCTTGCCGCCGGTGCGCTTGACGACGACGACCCAGTCGACGCCTTCGGTCTTGGCGAGCGCCGCATCGACATTGGCCTTCAGCGGCACCTTCCTGCCGCCGCGCAGGCCCTCATCGGCGGTGATGATCACCTTGGATTTGCAGTCGCTGATGCGCTGGGCGAGGCTGTCGGGCGAGAAGCCGGCGAACACCACCGAGTGGATCGCGCCGATCCGCGCGCAGGCCAGCATGGCGTAGGCGGCCTCGGGGATCATCGGCAGGTAGATGGTGACGCGGTCGCCCTTCTTGACGTTGCGGGTTCGCAGGATGTTGGCCATCCGGCAGACCTCGTCGTGCAGCTCCTTGTAGGTGATGTGCCGCGACTGCGAGGGATCGTCGCCCTCCCAGATGATCGCAGTCTGGTTGGCGCGCTTGGCGAGGTGCCGGTCGATGCAGTTCCAGGCGACGTTGAGGACGCCGTCCTCGAACCATTTGATGGAGACGTTGCCGGGTGCGAACGAGACGTTCTCGATTCTGGTCGGCGCCTTCATCCAGTCGACGCGCTTGGCCTGCTCGGTCCAAAAACCGTTCGGGTCCGAGATCGAGCGGGCGTACATGTCCTTGTACTTGGCCTGGTCGACCCAGGCGCGCTTCGCCCACTCTGCCGGCACGTCGTAGATCTTCTCGCCGGTCGATGCGCCCTGCTTGCTGCTATCCATTTCGCTCTCCCCAACCGGAAATCGTGTTGCTGAGCAGAAACTTCGTCACCACGTCGATCTGCTCGAACGCCATCAATGGCGGGACGTGTCCACAATCGTCAAACTGAAAGACGTTGGCCATCCGGTTGCGCTTGCGCATCTCGGCCGCGAGATCGAACGACAGCAGGTCCGAATGTTTGCCGCGTAGCACCAGCACGGGCACCTTGATGGCCTCCCAATAGTCCCAGAGGTTCAACGCCGCGAACCATGGCAATCGGAAGCCCTTCGCGATAGCGGGATCGCAGAGCAGCGCATAGCCCTGCCGGCCGTCATCCCAGCGAACGCTATGTTCGGTCAGGTGACGCCAATGCTCATCCGCGAGCTTGCCGTAAGGCGCCAGCACCGTTCGGAAATACGTCTCGGCCTCCTCGATCGTCTTGAACAGAGCCGGCATGTTGCCGATGTACTGGCCGATCCGTTGCAACCCGGTCGAAGACACGAAGGGGCCGATGTCGTTGATCACGAGCCGGCGTACCATGCTGCCGGAGAAGCCGGCCATGATCATGCCGATCAAGCCGCCAAGCGACGTGCCGACCCAATCCACCTCGGACACACCGAGACGCGCGATCAACGCGTTCATATCGGCACAGTATTGCGGCAGCGTATAGTGGTCGGGATTGCCGATCCAACCGCTGCGTCCGCGGCCCGGCAGGTCCGGACAGATCACGCGCCGACCGGCTGCGACCAGCCGCTCCGCAAGATGGTCGAAGTCCCGCCCCTGCCGCGTCAGCCCGTGGACGCAAATGATCGGCCGCTTGTCGTCGAGCGGGCCCCAATCGGTGTAGGCGAGCTGGTGGAAGCCGGATGGCGAGAGGCCTTGCACGACGTCCTCGCGATCAGGCTGAAGGTGCTTCAGCCTGTCCCCTCGAACCCTCAACGCCATCTCCTCCGATCCGTCAAACATCCTGCCTCTCCTGGCAAGCCACGACACGAACGCGTGCCGTGCACTGCCCCGCCAACCTGTAAGCAACATCTGCGCTTCGTCAGGACCTCCCTTTACGATTTCCAATTCTTGCGCATCTCTTCGAAATTGTCCGTCATGCGCTGTTTGATCAAGTTGAACACTTCGGCGTTGGACTTCGCCGTCATCTCGGCGAACTCACGAGCGCTGGTTAGAGCCGCCTCGAACGACTTGGCCGCCAACTCGCGCCCCTGCTCGCCGGAAAGCTTCATGTCACGCATCATCGAGGTCACGTGTTCCGATGCCGACCGAAGAATCTCCAGCTGATGGCGCGACACCTCGGCCGCTGTTTCGTTCGATAGCTGGGCAGCCTTGGAAAGGGCATCGATCGTGTTTCGCTGCTTTTCAATCAAGGCCGTAACATCGACATCGGGCAGTTTGAACGTCTGTGAGAGTTTCTCCATCTGCTCTTTCACGGCCTGGGCGATCTTGTCGGTGTCTGTCGTCATACATCCCTCCTTGAAGATTCTACCTGTTCGATGGATCGATCGATGCTTGAGAACGTGCAAAGCGCTGTGCCTCGGCCTGCGTCTCGAAGATATGCGGGGCGACGTGACGCTCAGCGAGCCCTTCGCCCAATTTCAGGCGCATGAAGGCGCTCGTGGTGTAGCGCGAGGCCGAGCTGTAATAGCGCTGCTCGAGATAGGCGATCATGGAGAAATAGGTGTCGCTGACGGTGGGCTCCAGATGGAAGCCGTCGTAGTTTGCGACCAGCGCCACCGGCTTGCCGACGGCGCGGCAGGCGTGCTCGACCTCGCGGCGGACCAGATCGACATCCTCGACGGTGCGGACGTCAAACCCCTCGAAATTGACGAACAGCGTGTTGCGCTCGGAATCGTAGCTGATGCGGTCGGCGAGACCCCGGCCGAGCAACATGTGGACGAGCCCCATCGGCCCCTCACGGAAGATCCTCGGGTCCATCGGGCGCACGTTGCGGACCAACGGCTTGAAATCCATCTGGCCGAGAATATCGCGGTCGATGTCGATGCCGGGCGCCACCTCGATCAGTTCGACGCCGACCGGCGTCCGCTGCAACACACAGCGCTCGGTGACGTAGAACACCGGCTGGCCGGTCTCGGCAGCATGATCGCCGCTGAAGGTGATCTGCTCGACCGCGGAAATGAACTTCTTCGCAGAACCTTCGCGCAAGATGTGCAGCGCGCCGTCCTCGACCGCGACCTTCAGGCCGCCGCTGGTGAAGGTGCCCGCGAACACCAGCTTCTTCGAGCTCTGCGAGATATTGATGAAGCCGCCAGCGCCGGCGAGGCGCTTGCCGAAGCGGCTGACATTGACGTTGCCGGCACCATCCACCTGCGCCATGCCGAGACAGGCCAGATCCAGCCCGCCGCCGTCATAGAAGTCGAACTGCTGGTTCTGGTGGATCACCGCGTCCGGATTGAGCGCGGTGCCGAAATTGAGCCCTCCCTGCGGCATGCCGCCGATGATGCCGGGCTCGGCGGTCAGCGTCAGGAATTTCAGCATGTGCTCTTCGGCAGCAACGGCGGCGACGCCCTCGGGCATACCGATACCGAGATTGACCACGCCGCCGGGTGGCAGCTCGAAGGCGCAGCGCCGGGCGATGATCTTGCGCTCGTCGAGCTCGAGCGGCTTGACGCGGTCCATCGGCACCCGCTGCCGGCCGGAGAAGGCGTGGCTGTAGGTCGCGCCGTAGGTCTGGACGTGATTGGTCGGGTCGGCGACGACGACGCAGTCGACCAGGATGCCGGGAATCTGCACCTCGCGCGGGTTGAGCGAGTTGCTCGCCGCGATGCGTTCGACCTGCACGATGACGAAGCCGCGCGAATTCTTCGCGGCCATCGCCATCGCGAGGTTGTCCAGCGTCAGCGCCTCGCGCTCCATGGTGATATTCCCGGCCGGATCGGCCGTGGTGCCGCGCAACAGCGCCACGTTGATCGGAAAGGATTTGTAGCGCAGCCACTCCTCGTCATTGATGCGCATCAGCTCGACGAGATCCTCGGTGGTGTTCTCGTTGAGCTTGCCGCCCTGCAGCCGCGGATCGACGAAGGTTCTCAGGCCGACCTTGGAGATCACGCCGGGACCGCGCGCGGCGATGTTGCGATAGAGATGGGAGATGCAGCCGAGCGGCAGATTGTAGGCCTCGATCCGGTTGGCCAGCGCGAGCTCGCCGAGCTTCGGCACCAGCGCCCAATGGCCGCCGACCACGCGCTTGAGAAGACCGTCATGAGCAAGACGATTGAGGCCGCGGTCGGCAGCATCACCGGGCGCGGCCGCAAACATCAGCGTCAGGTCCGACGGATGGCGGGTCTCGCGAAAGCGCTTCTCCAGCGCGATCAAGAGCTCGTCTGGCGTCCCAATGCCGACGAAGCCGGATGTGCAGACCGTATCGCGATCGCGGATGATGGCGACTGCCTCGTCGGCAGAGACGATCTTGTCCTTGGTCATCGCACTAGTCCCTCGCCGCCAGCCACTCCGAAATGCCCTTGCTCAGTGATCCCTGCGACTTGCTCGACACGAACAGGCCGACATGGCCGCCGGGCAGCTCGATCTCCGAGTAATCCTTCGTGCCGACATGCTCACCGAGCGCGCGCGAACAGGTGGGCGGGATGATGTGGTCGTTCAGCGCGAACACGTTGAGCACCGGCGCGGTGAGCTTCGAAAGATCGACGCGCCGTCCCGACAGGACGAACTCGCCCTTCACCAGCTTGTTGTCCTGATAGAGGTCCTTCAGCCACTGCTTGGCGGCCTCGCCCGGATGGGCGGGCCGGTCGGCAAGCCATTTCTCCATCCGCAAGAAGTTCATCAGCTTCGCTTCGTCGTCGACGACGTCGATCAGGTCGACATTGTACTTGGTCAGCGAGCGCATCGGCGTCATCAGGGAGAACACCGAGCTCATGAACTCGCCGGGCAGTCCGCCATAGGTATCGACGAGCTTGTCGATGTCCGATCTTTCGAGACTGCGGGTCCAGAGGTTGAGGAAGCCGTGATGGGTGTCTGGATCGTCGCGGTCGGCGTGGAAATCGATCGGCGTGATCGTCAGCACCAGGCCCTTGACCTTGTCCGGATGCAGCGCGGCATAGCAGGTCGTGAACACGCCGCCTTCGCAGATGCCGAGCAGCGTGATGCGGTCATGGCCGGTCTCGCGGCAAACCCGCTCCACCGCAGCGTGGATGTAGTCGTCGACGTAATCGTCAATCGTCAGCCAGCGCTCGGTACGGTTGGGCTGGCCCCAATCGACCAGCCAGAGATCCAGCCCCTGCGCCAGCAAGCTGCGCACCAGCGAGCGGTCCTCCTGCAGGTCCGCCATGGTGTAGCGGCCGATCAGGCCATAGGCCAGCAGCACCGGTGTCCTGACCTTCTGCTCGGTGATGGGCGCGTAGCGAAACAGCTCGACCTTGTCGCGGCGCATGATGAGCGTCTTCGGCGTCGCGCCGACATCGACGTCGTCGTCCCTGATGGTCGACAAGAGCTTACCGGCCTTGAGCATCTTGTCGGTCATTTCGGCGAACGGGCCGGTCCCGTTCGGCTGGTCGCTGCTCATGCGTCTCCCCGCGATCCCGCTTCACCTAAGCGCCGCTCCAGCGCCCGCACCTCACGCCTGAGCTCGGTGAGCTGGCGCGTCACCTCGTCGAAGTCGCGCTGGGTCGGGATGCCCAGGACGGCAGCGATGGTGTCGGCGATCTCGGATTGCCGCGCTCGGTATTCGGTCGCCGCCTGCAGCAGCTGCTTTTGTGCGACCAGAAACTCCTCGGTGCGCTGGTTGGCGATCAGTTCCTCATTGGCAAGCTCGTTCCAGGCCCCGAGATGCTCGCGCCAGCCGGCGTCCTTGGCCTTTCCATCCGGTTGCCTTGCGCTGAACTGCTGGGCCGCGCGCATCCACGGTTTTGCGGCCACCACCTGATAGGCCGCGAGCTTGCCTTGCAGGTCGCTCCAGGCCGCCGTCAGATGCGCGAGCTTGCGGTCGAAATCCAGCACGTCGGCAAGTCGCGGCCCTTTGGCCATCCGCTCGATGGCCTCAGCCAGGTCATTGCCGGCAGTCATGCCGAAGCCGCTCTCGGCGGCGCGCTTCACGATGAAGGGCAGCATCGAGTTCGACCAGGTCTCGCCGATCCCAGCGGTGGCGCCGGCCATCGCGCGCCAGGACTCCATCCATTGCGCGACGATCGGCCCAAACGGATTGGCCTGGCTCTCCTCAGCCATGGGACGCCTGCACGGAGCGGTTGCTGCCGTCGCCGTAGGCGGCGCTGTAGATCGCGTAGGCGTCGTCAAGCGTCAGCTCCCTGGGATTGTTGACCAGGAGGCGCGTCTGCTTCATCGCATCCTCGGCGAGCTTCTTCAGATCGTCGCGGCCGATCCCGACGTCGGCGAGCGACGCCGGCACCCGGCAGTCGCGACCGATCGAGGTCATCTCGTCGATGAAGGCCCGCGCCTTCTCCGCCTGGCTGCCGCGCAGGCCCGGCCTCACGATCTCGGCCAGCTCCGCATAGAGCGGCTCGGCCGCTGCCAGGTTGAACTCAAGCACATGCCGCAGCACGAGCGCATTCGACAAGCCATGCGGCACATGGAAGATCGCGCCGATCGGATAGGCGAGCGCGTGGACGGCCGCAACCGGCGCATTGGCAAAGGCCATGCCAGCGAGCATCGAGCCCAGCAGCATCTCCGAGCGGGCCTCGAGGTCTTTGCCATTCTCGCAGACGCGCCGGACATTCGCCGACAACAGCGCCAGCGCCTGGCGCGCGAGCTGGTCGGACATCGGGTTCTTCTTGACCTTGCTGGTATAGGCCTCGATCGCATGCACCATGGCGTCGATGCCGGTCGCAGCAGTCACGGGAGCCGGAAGGCCCAGCGTCAATTCGGGATCGAGGATCGCCCAGTCCGGAATCAGCACCGGCGAGACCACGCCCTTCTTCTCGGTGGTCGGCGTGGTGACGATGGCGATCGGCGTCACCTCGGAGCCGGTGCCGGCCGTGGTCGGCACCAGGAGCAGCGGCAGGCGCTTTCCCTTGGCAAGGCCGACGCCATAGATGTCATCGAGACGATCCGGCGTCTTGGCAAGATAGGCGACAAGCTTGGCCGTATCGAGCGCGCTGCCGCCGCCGATCGACAGCACGAGTTCGATCTTGTTGGTCTGACAGGCCGCGACCGCCGCTTCAACGACATGCGAGGGCGGGTCGGCGACGACGTCGTCGAAGACGCTGACCTCGATCCCGGCTTCGGCCAGCGAAGCTTCGGCGCCCCGGGTCAGGCCCGCGCCGCGAACGCCCTTGTCGGTCACCAGCATGACGCGCTTGGCGGCGTAGCTGGCCACCAGTTCGTCGATCTTCCGCGAGGCGCCCGGCTCGAACAGAATGTTCGACGGCGATTGAAAGGTGAATTTTCCGATCATGTTCCCTCTCCTCTTCTTCTCAATGGTGCCCGGCCTCACGCCCGCCGATGCAGCACCACCATCTTTTCCTGTGTCATGTCGCGCATGGTGTACGGGATGCCGCCGACGCCGTAGCCGGCGTCGCGCCGTCCGGCGAACGGCATCCAGTCGGTCCGAAACGTCGTGGGGTCGTTGATCATGACCGCCGACGCATCGAGCCGCTCGCTGGCGCGCAGCGCGACGTCGATGTCCTCGCTGAATACGCAAGCCTGGAACGGCACGCGCAGCGAATTCGCCTGCGCGATCGCCTGGTCCAGCTGCGCATAACGATAGACGCAGACCGCCGGACCGAACACCTCCTCACGCGACACCCTTGCGTCGGCCGGCGGCTCGAGCAGAACCGTCGGCTGCATCGTGGTGGCCGACAGACGCTCGCCGCCGATCACCCGCTGCGCGCCGGCCGCGACCGCCTCACCGATCCAGTCGGTAATGCGGTCGACCTCCTTGGGACTGATCAACGGCCCGACCTCGGTCTCCAGCAGGGTCGGATCGCCCGTGCGGAGCTTTGCAACGCGGGCGACCAGGCGCTCGGTAAAGGCGTTGAAGATGGCTTCGTGCACGAAGATGCGCTGGGTCGACACGCAGACCTGGCCGGCATGGTAGAAGCCGCCCTTGACCAAGGGCTCGATGATACGATCGAGATCGGCGCTGCGATCGACGATCGCGGGTGCGACGCCGCCATGCTCGAGCGCCGAACGGGTGCCGTGCGCGAGCTTGCTGTGCAGCCGCCAGCCGACACTGGCCGAGCCGATGAAGCTCAGGAAGCTGATGCGGGGATCGCAAGCCAGCTGCTCGGCGAGCGCCGAGCTGCGCGGGATGAAGGTCTGGCACCAGGCTTCCGGCAGGCCGGCCTCATGCAGTAGCGCGACGAAATCACGGCAGCTCAGCGGCGTCGCGCTCGCGGGCTTGGCGATGACGGGACAGCCGACCGCGATCGCCGGCGCCACCTGATGCACGATCAAATTGAGCGGATGGTTGAACGCGGAGATCGCGAACACGACGCCGATCGGCTCGCGCGTCGTGAAGGCCCAGCGCCGGCTGGAGGCCGCCGTCAGCCCCATCGGAATTTCGCGGCCGGCAAAGGTCCTGAGCTCGTCGGCGGCGCAATGCAGGCCGTCGATCGCGCGCGTCACCTCGATGATCGCATCCGTGAGCGGCTTGCCGCCTTCGCGCGCGATCTGGCGCGCGAAATGGTCCCGCCGTCCGTCCAGAAGACCGGCAGCCCGCCGCAGCACCGCGATGCGCGCATGCGTCGCCAACCAGCCGTCACGATCGCCGAGGACACGCAGCGCGGCCCCAAGCTTTGCTTCCATTGCATCGACATCGTCGACCGGGACCTCGGCGAACGGGGCCCGGTCGAACGCCTGCACTACCTGTAGCATCGTTCTCTCGTCAGGACGGCTCGACGCCGAGCTTGCGGTTGCGCAGCTCCTCGACCAGCACGCGCGTGTTTTCGGAATAGTCGATGGCAACATCGACGAGGTGGACGCCGCCGCCCTTGAAGGCCGCTTCCAGCGTCGGCAGCAGCGCGTCCACCGAGGTGACGCGCGAGCCCTTGGCGCCGTAGGACTCCGCATAACGGACGAAGTCCGGATTGCCGAAGGTGAGTCCGAAATCCGGGAAACTATCGACCGCCTGCTTCCAGCGGATCATGCCATAGGCGCCGTCATTGAGGATCAGCACCACCAGATTGAGCTTGAGCCGCACCGCGGTCTCCAGCTCCTGGCTGTTCATCATGAAGCCGCCGTCGCCGCAGATCGCCATCACGCGGCGGTCCGGATAGAGCATCGCCGCCATCATCGCCGACGGCAGGCCCGCGCCCATGGTGGCGAGCGCATTGTCGAGCAGCAGCGTGTTGGCGACGTAGGTCCGATAGTTGCGCGCGAACCAGATCTTGTACATGCCGTTGTCGAGCGCGACGATGCCGTTCTCGGGGATGACCTGGCGAATGTCGTGCACCAGCCGCTGCGGCGTCACCGGCCAGCGGCTCTCCGTGGCGCGGTCGGCGATGCGGCCGAGGATGCCCTCGCGCAGCGGCAGCAGCGCCTTGGCGTTCGGCAGCCGGCCTTCGAGCCGGTCGGCCAGCAGTTCGAGGCTCGGGCCGACGTCGCCGACGACCTCGGCATGCGGGAAATAGACCTGCTCCACGGTCGCCGGCGTGTAGCTGACATGGATCACCTGCGGTCCCTTCGGACCCATGATGAAGGGCGGCTTCTCCACGGTGTCGTGGCCGATGGCGATGATCAGGTCGGCCTGGTCGATAGCCTCATGCACATAGTCGCGTTCGGACAGCGCGGCCGTGCCCATGTAAAGGCTGGTGCCGCCGGGCACGGTGCCCTTGCCCATCTGGGTCGTGAAGAAGGGAATCCCGGTCCGCCGCACGAAGCCGGCGATGCCGAAGGTCGAACGTGGTCGACTGGCGGCCGCAGCAAGCATGATCAGCGGCTTCTTCGCCGCCAGGATCATCTCGGCGGCACGATCGAGGGCTGCGCGATGCGCCACCGGAATCTCGATCGGGTGGATCGGCACCATCGGCACCGGCTCGACCTCGTCGCCAGCGATATCCTCGGGCAGCTCGAGCAGGACCGGGCCCGGCCGCTCCTCCATCGCGACGCGGAAAGCATCGCGCACCAGCGTCGGAATGCTGGCGGGGCTGACGATCTGCCGGGACAGTTTTGTGAGCGGCTTCATCGACGCAATCACGTCGACGATCTGGAAGCGCGCCTGCCGGCTGCTCATGATCGCCTTCTGTCCCGTGATCATCACCATCGGCATCGCGCCGAGATGCGCATAGGCCGCGCCGGTCGAGAAGTTCAGCGCGCCCGGACCGAGGGTGGAGATACATACGCCGGGCCGGCCGGTGAGCCGGCCATGCGTCGCCGCCATGAACGCCGCCGCCTGCTCATGGCGGGTCAATATCAGCTGGATCTTCGAATTCCGGAGCGACTCGACGACGTCGAGATTTTCCTCCCCCGGCACGCCGAAGATCCGGTCGACGCCCTCATGTTCCAATGCTGCGACCAACAGGTCAGAGCCCTTCACCATCTTCCTCTCCTTGTTGCCGACCACAGCGGTGCACCACGTAACGCACCAGGCTTCTCTTCCATCGGCTTCAGTTTCTTGTTTCCTGCCGAACTATACGATGCGGGACGACGGTCCTGCCAATTGCAAGGTGGACTGCCATGAAGCTCGAAGGCCTTCCGTCTCAGATAGCGAGACTGCCGGGCCGGAATCCTCAGTTCGCCTGATGACCCGATCAGAAATGTGCTTGCCTGGCACACCAACGATCCGAACGGCCGCCTCATGCTCCCGTGCCGCGATCAATGGCTCAGAGCACATTCCATTCCCAGCCTTTGCAGAATCACGTTGCCAGGCGCTTGATCACCGCGCCCGCGAAATCCGCTGTCGAGACCTTGCCGCCGAGATCAGCAGTGCGAACATTGTCGACCTGCAGGGTCTGCTCGATCGCCGTCCGCAACCGCGTTGCCAGATCGTCCTTGCCGACGCGCTTGAGCATCAACCCGGCCGCGAGCAGCAGCGCCAGCGGATTGGCAATCCCCTTGCCGGCGATGTCGGGCGCCGAGCCGTGCACCGCCTCGAAGATAGCCGCCTTCTCGCCGATATTGGCGCCCGGCGCCATGCCGAGGCCGCCGACGAGGCCGGACATCTGGTCGGACAGGATGTCGCCGAACAGATTGGTTGTCACGATGACGTCGAACTGCCACGGGTTCATCACGAGCTGCATGGCGCAGGCATCGACGATGCGATCGTCCATCGCGATCCGCCCCTCATACTCCTTGGCGATCTCGCGACCAGCCTGCAGGAACAGCCCGGTCAGCGCCTTCAATACGTTCGCCTTGTGCACCACGGTAACCTTCTTGCGGCCGTGGGCGATGGCATATTCGAATGCGAAGCGGACGATGCGCCGCGCTTCCGCGTGCGTGTTGACGCCCGAGGAGATCGCGACCGCGTGCGGATCGTCACCGACGGCGATGAAGTGCTCGAACGCCACATAGAGGCCTTCGATATTCTCACGGATCAGGACGAGGTCGATGTCCTCGTAGCGACCGCCGGGCACCATGGTCTTCACAGGACGCAGATTGGCGTACAGCCCGAACTCTTCGCGCAGGCGGACGTTGACCGAACGGAAGCCGCCACCGACCGGCGTCGTCAACGGCCCCTTCAATGCAAGCTTGGTGCGGCGGATGCTGTCGACCAGAGCTCCCGGCAGCGGATCGCCTGCGCTCTCGATCCCGGCCATGCCGCCCTGCTGCACATCCCATTCGAACGGCGAACCCAGCGCATCGAGAATGCGCGTCACCGCTGCCGTGATCTCGGGACCGATCCCGTCACCGGGTATCAACGTCGCCGGAATTCTGCCTGACATCTTGTTTCCCCTGTCTTAGTCGTGCCTTGAGAGATCGGCGACGTCACGCCGCAAGCTGGCGCAGCACATAGGGCAGAATGCCGCCGTGCTTGTAGTAGTTGAGCTCGTCGAGCGTATCGATGCGGCAGGTCAGCGGGACCTGCTTCACCGTGCCGTCCGCCATCGTGATGTTGATGGTGATGCGCTGGCCCGGTGTGATGTCGGTGAGTCCGTTGATCGAGACCTGCTCGCCGCCGGTCAGGCCGAGGCTCTTCCATGACGTGCCTTCATCAAAGACGAACGGCAGGATGCCCATGCCCACCAGGTTGGAGCGATGGATGCGCTCGAAGCTCTGCGCGATCACGGCGCGGACGCCAAGCAGCTTGGTGCCCTTCGCTGCCCAGTCGCGCGAGGAGCCATTGCCATATTCGACACCGGCGAACACGACCAGCGGGACCTTTTCACGCTCGTAGCGCATCGCCGCATCGAAGATCGACATCCGCTCGCCGGAGGGCTGATGCACGGCCCAGCCGCCTTCCGGCGTGGCGCCCCCCTCACCCTGCACCGCAAAGTTCTTGATCCGGATGTTGGCGAAGGTGCCGCGCACCATCACCTCGTGGTTGCCGCGCCGCGTACCGTATTGATTGAAGTCCTCCTGCCGGACCTGGCGACCGCGCAGGAATTCTCCTGCCGGCGACGAGGCCTTGATCGAGCCCGCCGGCGAGATGTGGTCGGTGGTGATCTTGTCGCCGAACAGGCCGAGGATGCGCGCACCGACGATGTCGCCGGTCGGCGCGGGCTTCATGGTGATACCCTCGAAATAGGGCGGGTTCTGCACATAGGTCGACGACATGTTCCAGCGATACGTCAGGCCCGTCGCGACCTTGACCGCCTTCCAGTTGGCGTCGCCCTCGAACACGTCGGCATATTTGGTCTCGAACATCGCACGCGTGACATTGTCGCGGATGAACTTCTCGATCTCGGCATTCGACGGCCAGATGTCCTCGAGGTAAACGGGCACGCCGTCCGGGCTCTTGCCCAGGGGCTCATTGACGAGATCGACCTGGAGGGAGCCTGCGAGCGCGTAGGCCACCACGAGCGGCGGCGAGGCCAGATAGTTCGCCTGCACGTCAGGCGAGATTCGGCCTTCGAAATTGCGGTTTCCCGACAGCACCGCGGCGCCGACCACGCCATTGTCGTTGATCGATTTGGAAATCTCTTCCGGCAGCGGCCCGGAATTGCCGATACAGGTCGTGCAGCCGAAGCCCACGAGATAGAAGCCGAGCGCGTCCAGGTCCGCCTGCAGCCCGGACTTCGCAAGATATTCCGCCACCACCTGCGAGCCCGGCGCAAGCGAGGTCTTGACCCAGGGCTTCACGGTGAGGCCCTTGCGCATCGCATTGCGCGCCAAGAGCCCGGCGCCGATCAGCACCGACGGGTTCGAGGTATTGGTGCAGGAGGTGATCGCCGCGATGACGACATGGCCGTGGCCGAGCTTGAAATCCTTGCCTTCGACGGCGAACTGCTTTTCGGCTTGGCCCAGCTTGCCATACTCGCCCTCGAGCGCGGTGAGGAAGTTCGCCTTGGCGACGGACAGGCCAAGCCGGCCCTCGGGCCGCTTCGGTCCGGCGAGCGAGGGCACGACGTCATCGAGCGTGAGCTCCAGCGTATCGGTAAAGATCGGATCC
The DNA here is from genome assembly GCF_054185185.1 of Bradyrhizobium sp. UFLA05-153. Taxonomy (NCBI): domain Bacteria; kingdom Pseudomonadati; phylum Pseudomonadota; class Alphaproteobacteria; order Hyphomicrobiales; family Nitrobacteraceae; genus Bradyrhizobium; species Bradyrhizobium sp. UFLA05-153. The sequence goes on along the minus strand of NZ_JBBIAM010000006.1, from coordinate 145,504 downwards.
GGCATGCCCTTCGTCCGAAACAGGCCCTGCGCCTTGGCATAGGCTTCCACGAGCGCGATGCGATCGCTGGAGCGGCCGGAAAGATTGAGATAGTTCAGCGTCTCCTGGTCGACCGGGAAGAAGCCGCAGGTCGCGCCATATTCCGGCGCCATGTTGCTGATGGTGGCGCGGTCGGCCAGCGTCATGTGGTCGAGGCCGGGGCCGTAGAACTCCACGAACTTACCGACCACGCCCTTCTTGCGCAGCATCTGGGTGACGGTGAGCACGAGATCGGTTGCCAGCACACCCTCGCGCAGCTTGCCTGACAGCTTGAAGCCTATTACCTGCGGCACCAGCATCGACAGCGGCTGGCCGAGCATCGCGGCCTCGGCCTCGATGCCGCCGACACCCCAGCCGAGCACGGCAAGGCCATTGGCCATGGTGGTGTGGCTATCGGTGCCGACCAGCGTGTCCGGGTAGGCGAAGGTCTTGCCGTCGCGCTCGGAGGTCCAGACCGTCTGAGCCAGATATTCGAGATTGACCTGGTGGCAGATGCCAGTACCTGGGGGCACTACGCGGAAATTGGCAAACGCACCCTGCCCCCATTTCAGGAAATTGTAGCGCTCGCCGTTCTGCTCGTATTCGCGGGCGACATTGTCGTGAAGGGCTTGTGAATTGCCGAAATGATCGACCACGACGGAATGGTCGATCACGAGATCGACCGGCACCAACGGATTGATCCGCGCCGGGTCGCCGCCGAGCTTCGCCATGCCATCGCGCATCGCCGCGAGGTCGACCACGGCAGGCACGCCCGTGAAATCCTGCATCAGCACGCGGGCAGGACGGAAGCCGATCTCGGCCCCGGCTGATCCGCGATCGTCGGTCCAGCGCGCCAGCGCCTCGATGTTGGCGCGCGTCACCGACCGGCCGTCCTCGAACCGCAGCAGGTTCTCCAGCAGCACTTTCAGCGAGAACGGCAGGCGGGAGATGCCGGCAAGGCCGTTCTTCTCGGCGTCGGGCAGCGAGACGTAAGTGTAGGTCTGCCCGCCGACGGTCAACGTCTTGCGGCATTTGAAGCTGTCGAGACTGCTCATGGGCAAACAATCCTCTCACGCGGATGGTTTTGGGCGAGCATCGTCTTGGTCTCCGGATGCATCACTTGAGATAGCCCATGATGATCAGCACCAAGGTGACGGTGACCGCGCCGCCGATGCGGGTCGCGATCTGCGCGAACGGCATCAACTGCATGCGGTTGGCGGCGGTGAGGATCGCGACGTCTCCTGTGCCGCCCTGGCCGCTGTGGCAGGCATTCACGATCGCAGTTTCGATCGGGTACATGTTCATGAACTTGCCGACCGCGAAGCCGGTCGCCATGATCGTGACCACCGTCGACATGATGGTGATGATGTTGGCGAAATGAAATGCCGCGACCAGCTTGTCCCAGGGCGTCAGCGCGACGCCGATCGCGAACAGCAAGGGATAGGTCATGTTGGTGCGGACGAATTCGTAGACCACCATGCCGCCCTGCTGCAGCTCCGGCGACACGGCGCGGCTGAGCTTGGCGAGCACCGCCAGGAACAGCATCGCCACCGGCGCCGGCAATCCGAACAGGTGATGGCAGAGCACGCCGAGGAGATAGAGCGTGATCGCGGTCAGTCCGGCGGCTGCGATCGTGCTGACGCCGACATGGCCGACGCCCTGCTCCTTGCCGCCTTCCTCGTGCACGGCATGGACGTCGAAGTCATCCTCGCCATGCGGCTGCAACCGGCCCTCGCCGGTGAGATGCGGATATTTCTTGCCGACGAAATTGAGCGCGCCGGACAGCAGGATAGCGGTCAGGCTGCCCAGCATCACCGGTGGCAGCACCTGCGCGAACACCTCGCCCTGCGGCACGCCGGTCAACGCGGCATATCCGATCGATAGTGGAATGGCGCCCTCGCCGACGCCGCCCGCCATGATCGGCACCACGACGTAGAAAAAGGTGTGTTTTGCACCGAGCCCCAACGCCGTCCCGACGAGGGTGCCGACGATCGCGGCCGCAATCGAGCCTATAACGAGCGGCACGAAGATCTTCAGGAAGCCGCGGATCAGCACCTCGCGGTCCATCGCAAAAATGCTGCCGACGATGATCGAGGCGATGAAGAGATAGAGAAAGTTGGTCGACTTGGTGAAGTCGATGATGGATTTTTCGACCTGCGCCGGGATCACATGGTAGAACGCCAGCGCGGAGGGAATGAAGGTCGCGAAGATCGCGCCGGCCCCGATGCTGCGCAGCACCGGCAACCGCTTGCCGATCTCCGCACAGGTGAAGCCGCCGAGCACGAGCACGGCGATCATGGTCGGTCCGTCCGACTTGATCTCGCCGGTATAGACCAGCGCCCCGATGAGAATGATGAGCAGAAGATAGATCGGGATCGGGATGATTCCAATCCGGACGTCCGTCAGCCGCCACCAACCTTCCGGCCAGAATCGGCGTCCGGCATTCGCCGAGTTCCGATCTTCCGACCCTGTGATACTCCCACGATGCGGGACGATACCGTCCGCGTCCTGCGCTGACATGCTCGTATTCCTCCCAATGTTTTTTATGTTCGCAAGGAGTAGACGTCGGCCCGCGCTCCACAATCGTGGGCGCGGCGCGAATGTCTTCCGTGTCTTCTTGTTGGGCGCAGGATACGCCGCCGAACCTGTCAGCAACCTGTCACGCCGACAGGGCCGCGGGCTCAATGCTCGCGCAGCGCGTCTTTCCAGTCCCTGAGGAAGCGCCGACGCTTTGCCTGGTCCAGGTACGTCAGCAGGTCGATGCTCAACGCTATCGGCCGAAGAGCTTTTTCGGCACCCACGAATCCCGGAATCGCCGGCTTCATGTCGTCACGAACCGATCCAAGGGAATGTCGAGCCAGCAAGGTCTGTCCGGTGCGAGACAGCAGGAAGTCGACAAAGCGCCTGGCCAATTCCGGCTGCTCGGCAGACCGCGGGATGAGCGCAATTCGCGACAGCAGCAGCGTGTAGTCGCCCGGAAATATGACGCCAAGGTCCGGTTCGTGCTTGGCGCGCTCCAGCGCGTATGAGCCGAGAACGTTATAGGCCAGAACGAGATCGCCGGTGCTCACCCGATCGATCATCGCTGCAGACGAGGTGTAGAGTTTGACCCCCGACTGCCCCATTGCTGCGACCAGCTTCCATGTGTCGGCGGTGACGCGCACATCCTGACTCAAGAACAGGAGGCCCGTGCCGCTGAGCTCGGGATCGTAGGTCGCGATCTTCCCGTGGAATACCGCCGGATGATTCGTCAGCACGCGCAACAGTTCGGCGCGGTCCTTCGGCACCAGGCTGCCTCGAAGCAATCGCTTGTTGAAGACGATCACCACCGGCTCGGCCGTAATGCCGTAGGCACGATCCTTCCACCGGGCCCAATCGGGGATGCCCTCGAGCTCCGTCGAGCGATATTCGGATGCGTACCCATCATTGGCGAGCTTGATCTGGAGATCCATGGCCGAGCTCCAGGCGACATCGACCGCGGCAGCCTGCCCAAAGGGCTTCGCGATCTCGTCGTACAGCTCGGTGGACGAGATCTTGGAGTACTGAACGCGAACTTCGGGATTGAGCTTCATGAACTCGGCAACCAGCTCGGTCGCCTCTGCGATATCCGTGGTCGCCTTGACCACCAGACGAGTTCGCGTGTCGCCGGCGCCAGCCTTTCCGTCCGAGTCGGCATTCTCGGCGAAAGCTGCGGCGCACAACAGGAAGCACACCGCAGACGCGCAGAGGCCGACAAGCAGACGGTCGAGCGGCGACGCGTGTTGGCGGGTTCTCATGGATAGTGCGCAACCTTTGACCTCGGGATACATCTGAACTTACATTGTCGCACTTGGCAACGCCCCACCCTGCTTGAGGTCCGTCGTCTTGCGTATCCTGATCGTCGAGGATGACTTGTCGCTGGTAAAGGGCCTCAAGAAGGCCCTGACACACGCCGGCGTCGCCGTCGATCACGAAGCGAGCGGTACGGCAGCCATCGAGATTGCCCCATCCGAGGCGTATTCGCTCATCATACTCGACCTGGGCCTGCCGGATTTGCCGGGTCAGGAAGTGCTTCGCAGGCTGCGCAACAATGGCTGCGAAGTGCCGATTCTGATTCTCACCGCACTTGGGGAGGTCAAAGACAAGGTGAGATGCTTCAACCTCGGGGCCGACGACTATCTCACGAAGCCGTTCGACCTTGACGAGTTCGAGGCGCGGGTCAAGGCATTGGTGCGGCGCGGCAAGGGTCGTCTCGATCCGGTCCTGAAATGCGGGGCCTTGATGTTCGAGACCTCTTCTGCGACGGCGACACTGGCCGGCAAGCCATTGATTCTGCGCCGGCGCGAAGTCACCGTGCTCGAGATCCTTATGTCGCATGCGGGTCGGCTCGTGCGAAAGGAGCGGCTGATTTCCGAGGTTTTCGGCTTCGACGAGCCCGTAGCTCCGAACGCGATCGAACTCTACATCGCTCGGTTGCGGCAGAAGCTCGCTCCCGACGGCCCCATGATCAAGACGGTCCGAGGTCTCGGCTATCTCATGGAGGATAGGTGACACCGAAACGCGCACCGTCGCTGCGCCGCGCACTCCTGCTCAACCTGCTCATTCCAACTAGCGCGTTGGCTGCGGCCCTTGGCCTTGCCGGCCTGGTGCTCATCAACCAGACCATCGAAACGGCCTACGACCGTGTACTCGATGGCTCGGTGAAAGCGATCGCCGAGCGGATCGCCGTGGAAGACGGGGAGATCTCCGTCGATCTTCCACAAGTCGCTCTTGGAATGCTCGAAACGCGGGCCAACGACAGCGTCTACTACAGCGTTTCTTACGAGCAGACGCCAGTCACGGGCTACCAGGACTTGCCGCGCGCGGATCCGACCGCCATTCCGCTCGGCACCATCAAGCATTTCGACGCTCGCTACAAGGATATGTCGGTGCGCATTGCGGCCACGACTCAGGCCACCTATGGCAAGCCTCTGCCCGTCCTGGTTCAGGTTGCGGAGACGACGAAAGCACGAACCGCGGCGAAGCGCGAGCTTCTCCTCGCTCTCGCCGCGCTGGAAATCGGCATCATCGCCACCGCCGCCGCGCTGGGCTGGTTCGCGGTCCGTCGCGGACTTGCGCCGCTTGTGGATCTCGGACGTGAGATCGACGCCCGGCAATTCGGCACCGGAACGGGCCTCCGTCGGCTCGAGCTCGAGAACATTCCCTATGAGGCGCATCCGCCCGTTCGGGCGATGAATGAGCTCTTCGCGCGGCTCGAGGCCGCGATCCAGCTGATCCGTGATTTCATAGCCGACGCGTCGCACCAGATGAAGACGCCGCTTGCGTCACTGCGAGTTCATTTGGCGCTGCTGCAACGTGATGCGGGACACTTGCCCGACAATATCGATACGATTGCCGAGATCGAACGATCTACCAAACATCTCGATCGGCTGGTCGCCCAGCTTATCGCGATGGCCCGCGCAGAACAGGCCACAGTCACAGAACCCAGCTTTCATGTCACGCAGACCAATCTCGTTTCGAGCGCGAGCGAGGCAGTTGGAATGATGGCGCCATTTGCGGCAGTCAAGAACGTCGATCTGGCATTTGATACCGCCGTGGAATGCGCGCTCGTCAGCGCAGATTCCTCGACACTGCACGACATACTGACCAACCTGATCGACAACGCGATCCGGTACAACCGAGAAGGCGGGTCAGTCGTCGTCAGCGTGCTCGCACTCAGTGACGGATATGCAGTGAAGATCGCCGACAACGGACCCGGCATCGCTGCCGAGCATCGGGAAAGGGTATTCGATCGCTTTTATCGTGTTCCGGCGGCCGGTCGTCCGGCTGGTTCCGGGCTCGGGCTGTCCATCGTCCGGACCTTGCTGCGACAGGGTCGCGGCGCGATCGAACTGACGGACAACGTCGACGGCTGCGGCCTGGCCGTTACAGTGAGCTTCCCCGCAGGACCAATGCCCTGACCAGATCACTCCAGCGTCAAACGTCCATCGATCAGTCGCGGGACATGAAGCGGATTGCCGTCTTGCAACGCCGGAGGCAAAAGGTCCACGGGCAGATCCTGATAGCAGACCGGCCGCAGGAACCGGCGGATGGCGAGCGTCCCGACCGATGTCGTGCGCGAATCCGACGTCGCCGGAAACGGTCCGCCGTGCACCATCGCGTGCGCGACTTCGACGCCGGTCGGCTAACCCTTGACGACGATTCGGCCGGCTTTCCGTTCAATGACCGGAAGGAGAGCGCGCGCATCGTCGCGGTCGGCGTCATCGAGCTGTAGCGTGATCGTCAGTTGCCCCTACAGCAGCTCCAACACAGGGCGACAGGGCAGATGCTGCCTCACCCGGCGCAGGCGCTGCTTGCGTCGCTGCGCGGCCTTCTGAGCTCAAGCCCGATGAGTTTGGATTGAATCACTATCGCGCTTTGGGTTGATGAATTCATGGAAGCGCGGGCACCGCGCAGCGAGGAATCATTTCGGTGGAACCACGGTGACGAGATTGCGCGGCTTGCCGCCCCAGAAGGCCTCGATATTGTCCACGAGCTGGTCGGCAAGCGCCTGTACGGCCTCGCGGCTTGCCCATGCGACGTGCGGCGTCAGGATGAAGTTTGGCATTCCTACCAACTGCATCAGCGGATGATCGCTTGAGGGCGGTTCGACGGTAGCGACGTCGAATCCCGCTCCGGATACCTGACCGGAGCGGAGTGCATCGCCAAGCGCGACCTCGTCGACGAGGCCGCCGCGCGCGGTGTTGATCAGGAGTGGACGGCGTTCCATCATCGCGAATTCGGATGCCGCGATCATGTTGCGCGTTGCCGGCATCAGCGGCGCGTGCAACGTGATGACGTCGGATGTCCGCAAGACCTCTTCGAACGGGGTATAGAGCGGACCCATGCCCTCCACGCCTTTGTACGTGGAGAACAACACGCGCATTCCAAGTGCGCGGCCTATGTCAGCAACGGAGCGGCCCAGCGTCCCATCTCCGATGATGCCAAGCGTCGATCCGGCCAGGTCGCGGATGGGAAAGTCGAAATAGCAGAACTGGCCGGATTCATGCCAACGGCCATTGCGAACGGAATCGCGATAGGCGGTCAGGCTGCGACGTAGTGCGAAGATCAATGCGAAGGTGTGCTCCGGAACCGTGTTCACCGCATAGCCGCGAATATTGGAAACGGCGACGCCACGATCTTCGCACGCGCGGATGTCGACGACATCCGAGCCGGTCGCTGCAATGGCGATAAAGCGCAGGTTCGGCGCCGCTTCCAGCTCGGCACGTCGCACCGGCGCCTTGTTGGTGATCACGATATGGGCGTCCGCGATCCGTGCGGCGGCGTCCTTGGGTGCAGTCGCGCCATACTCCCGCAATTCATGCGGAAAGAACGGCTCCCGCAGGTGAACGTCTGGTGGCATCGTGTCCCGGTCAAGAAAAACAACGCGCACTGGTTCCGATATGGTCATCTTGGTCTCACGGTCAGTTGTCGAATGTGCCGGCCTTGCGCGCGGAGATTACGTGCTCCCGCGCCGGCTGGCGGTTAGCGAAGCAACCTCAATGCCAATTCAGCTGCCTTCTCGGCCGTGATGCCAAAATGGTCGAAGAGCTCGTCGCCTGGGCCCGACGCCCCGAAACTCGACATTCCGATGAAACCGCCACGCTCCCCAATCCAACGGTCCCAGCCCAAGCGCACCGCTGCTTCAATCGCGACCCGGATGCCCTTGCCGAGGACGCTCTCACGATAGGCTTCATCCTGCTCCTCGAACAATTCCCAGCACGGCATGGAAACAACCGAGGTCGGCACTCCCTTTGCCTGCAAGATGGTTCGCGCCGCCAGCGCGATCTGGACCTCCGAGCCCGTCGCGAGAAGAGTAACGCGCCGCGCGCCCTCTGCTTCAGCGAGTAGATAGGCCCCGCGTGCCGAGCGGTTCACCGAACCATCGTCGTCACGCACCGGCGGCAAGGCCTGCCGGGAGCAGATCATTGAGGACGGCCCGCGCTTGCGCTGCAGCGCGAGCTCCCAGCATTCGGCGGCCTCGACATGATCGGCCGGCCGAAAGACCGCCATATTCGGCATTGCGCGCAGCGCCGCCAGATACTCTACCGGCTGATGAGTCGGACCGTTCTTGCCGATGCCGATGGAGTCGTGGCTGTAAATGGTCACGACCGGCAATTCCATGAGCGCCGCCATTCGCAGCGCCGGCCGCATATAGTCGGAGAACACCAGATAGGTTGCGCCAAGCGGCAGCACGCCGCCATGCGCGGCCATGCCGTTCATCATGGCCCCCATGGCGTGCTCGCGGATACCATAGTGGACATATCGACCGGCGGGATTCTCCGGTGTGAAAGCGTGAAGCGAACGCTTGCAGCCGGTCGGTCCTTCGAGATCCGGTGCGCCTGCGATCAGTTCGGGGATCGCTTCGGCGAGCTGCGCCACGATGTCGGCGGTTGCCTCGTTCGTGGAGCGGTTCGGTCGTTCGACCGCGACCTTGCGGCGCCATGCGGCGAGGGTATCGATCCAGCCGCTTGGCAGATCGCCGGCCATCACACGCTCAAACAGGGTTCGCTTCTCCGGCGACATCGCTGCGACGCGCGCGCGCCACGCCTCGTATGTCGGCAAGTTGCGATCGAGTACGCCAGCCTTCCAGCCATCCGCAACATCGCCTGGAACCTCGAATGGTCCGGCGGTCCATCCAGCGGCCACACGCGCTTCCTCCAGATCCCTAGCGAACACACGACCGCCGTGGGCTCCGCGCTGTCCTTCCAGACGCGGCAAGCCCTTGCCGATGGTGGTGCGGCAAGCGATCATCGTCGGGCGCGGGTCTTCCTTGGCGAGCAGCAACGCCGCGGAAACCGAGTCGATATCGTGTCCGTTTGCATCGATGACATGCCAACCGGCGATGCGGAAACGCGCGCGGACATCTTCCGAGATCGAGAAATCCGTGTGACCGTCATCGGTCATCCGATTATCGTCCCAAAGGAAGCAGAGCTTGCCAAGGCGTAAATGGCCCGCCAGCGAAATCACCTCGTGGGCGATCCCTTCCTGGAGACAGCCATCGCCGACGATCGCGTAGGTGCGATGGTTGGCGATTCCATCGCCAAACGTTGCATTGAGCCAGGCTTCCGCGACTGCCATGCCGACCGCATTGGCGATGCCCTGCCCGAGCGGACCGGTCGTGACCTCGATGCCGAGCTCGGGCGCTCGTTCGGGGTGGCCATGCGTGTGCGAGCCCAGCTCGCGGAAACGCTTGATCTCTTCGATCGGAAAGGCGGCATAGCCCGACAGATGCAGCAGCGCATAGATCAGCATCGAGCCGTGACCGTTCGACAGGACGAACCTGTCGCGATCCGGCCAGAGCGGATCGAGCGGATTGCACTTGATATGCTGCGTGAACAGCGCGGTCGCAATCTCGGCGCAGCCGAGCGGCGCACCGGGATGACCGTCGGACGCCCTTTCGATGGCGTCGAGCGACAGGAAACGAATGGCATCAGCCATCCGCGTGTCCAGATCGGCCGACGCTTGCGCGACAGGTGAAGCAACGGAAGAGTGAACGGACATCGGAAAAATACCAGTTCGGCGCAGCCTCCGCCGAACGGAGGCTGCCGGGTCAAACGCGCGTCCGGCGCGTCACGGGAGGAATCCAGTCGAAATCCAGGGAACGAAAGCGACGACCAGGAGGCCAACCACCAGCGCAGCAAGATAGCTCCAGATGCGCTTGAGGCCGGCATTCGGATCGACCTGCCCGATCGAGCAGGCTGCGTAATAGCCAAGGCCGAAAGGCGGTGCGAAAAGGCCGATCCCCATCGCCAGGATCACGACCATCGCATAATGCACCTCGTGCACGCCAAGCTGCTTGGCGACCGGAAACAGCAGAGGCCCGAACAGCACCATGGCGGGGATGCCCTCGAGCACGCTGCCGAGCACGATGAACAGCGCAATCGAACCGACGAGGAAGCCATAATATCCGCCGGGAGCATGCGCGAGCGCCGTCGCCAGCGTATGCGAGAAGTTCGACTGCGTCAGCGCCCAGGACATGCAGGTCGCAGTGCCAATGATGAACAGAATGGTGCCGGACAGTGCCGCCGTTCCAACCAGCGCGGGATAGAGTTCACGCAGGTTGAACGAGCGGTAGACCATGATTCCGACGATGATCGTGTAGGCGATGCCGATCGTGGCAACTTCGGTCGCTGTCGCAACGCCCTCCGTCACGGCAGCGCGGATGACGATCGGCAGGGCCAAAGCGGGCGCTGCGATAACGAAACTTCGACCGATCTCGCGCAATGATGTCACACCGCGGTCGGTGCCGGCGCCTTCGGACATCCGACGCCGCGCGACCAGGGCGAGTGCAAGAGCGAGCACGATGCCGGGCAGAATGCCACCGGTGAAGAGCGCGGCAATCGACACACCGGTCACAGAACCGATGATGATCAGCACGATCGACGGCGGGATTGTTTCCGCCATGGCGCCGGAGGCCGCCAGCAGCGAGACCAGTTCGCCCTCATGAATGCCCCGCCGCTTCATACCTGGGAAGAGCACGGGTGCGACGGCCGCCATATCAGCGGTTTTGGCACCGGAAATTCCCGAGACCAGCAGCATGGCCCCGAGCAGCACATAGGCGAGCCCGCCTTCCACGTGGCCGACAAGTGCGGCGAGAAAGTTCACCATGGCCGCCGCCATCTTCGTCATCACGATGAGATAGCCGAGCAGGACGAACAGCGGCACCGCGAGCAGGATGAGCGAGCTCACGCCTTCGTCGATACGCCCCGGGATCACCTGCAGCGGCGTCGTGGTCGCGACCATGAGATAGGCGACGGTCGCAAGGCCGAAGCAGTAGGCAATGGGCACTCCGGCAAGAACGCCTCCGCCCAGAAGCAGTGCAAAGAACAGCAACAGATTCCAGTTGCCGATCGCAACGATCCAGGGACCGAGGGAGTAAAGACAGAGTGCCAGAGCCGCCAGAACCGCAATTGCCAGCAACAGTTCGCGAACTCCGAGCCGCATGCAGCGCACGAGACTGGCAGCCAGCATCAGCACCACGCCCGTCGGCACAGCCGCCGCGCGAACGCTGTCGTTCAGTCCGAGCGCGGGCGTCCATGCGAAGCTCTGATCCTCTGCGAAATCGATCGAAGGCGCGAGAATCAGCAGGAGAAAGAGCGCGGGCGCAGCCGTCGCCATTGCTTCGAGCAATTCCTGTGTCGCACCCGAAGTCCGCTCAACCAGTGCCGTCATGCGCATATGCTGGCCACGCCGGAGCGCAATGGCGGAGCCCAACATTGCAAGCCACAGGAACGTGATCGACGCCAGCTCATCCGACCATGTCAGCGGATTGTTGAAGACGAAACGCGACACGACGCCTGTGAGCAGGATAACGATCTCGGCCGTGACTGCGAAAGCGGCCAGCGGCTCGGTGATCAGCGTAAGCCATCGGTCCAGTATGGACGCCAGCGCCGGTCCCGTGGCGACGACCGCTGCGCTTTTGGCGTGGGCGATACTCATCCGAGCTTGCCAACCGCCTGCTCGAGAATCGTCCACCCCTTCTCACCGAACTTTGCGTGCCAGTCCGAATAGAATTTGGTCTTGGCAAGTGCGGACCGGAACACCGCTTGGTCGACCTCGACAAAATTGAGACCCTTGGCCGTCAGGTCCGACCGCAACGACTTGGAAAGCGCCGCGATATCGGCTCGCTCGTCTTCTCCCGCCTTGTTCAGCTCGCGTGTGACGATCTCCTGCACATCGGTCGAAAAGCGTGAGAACGTCCGGGGATTACCGAGAACGATGTAGGCGTCCCACACGTGGCTGGTGAGGCTGCAATACTTCTGCACCTCGTAGAGCTTGGCGGTGGCGATGATCGCGAGAGGGTTCTCCTGGCCTTCGACGATCTTGGTCTGCAACGCGGAATAGACTTCGTTGAAGTTGATCGGCGTCGGGCCGGCACCAAGCGCCTGGAACAGGTTGGTGAGAATCGGAGCAGGCGGAACCCGCATCTTGAACCCTTTGAGGTCATCGGGTGTCTTGATCTCGCGGGTCGAGGATGTGAGCTGGCGGAACCCGTTGTCCCAGGATTTGCACACCTGAAGCGTGCCGGTGTTCTCGATCTCGGCTTTGACGAACTTTCCGAGATCGCCGTCCATCGCCTTCCAGACATCGTCGTAAGAGGCGAAGGCAAACCCCGTGTTGACGATGCCGACGGTCGGAATCCGCGTGGCGAGAACCGAGGCACCGATATTGAGGAAGTCTACGGCACCATTGCGGATCTGACCGAGAAGGTCGATGTCGGAGCCGAGCTGATTGGCGGGAAACAGATTGATTTCAACGCGCCCGCCGGTCGCCTGCTTGATCCGATCGATGGCCTCGAGCGCACGCTTGTTGACCGGGTGGGACGGGTCCTGTCCGGTTGCGAATTTGAGAGTGAACTCCGCGGCATCACCGCGCTTTGACAGGATCGACACCAGCGGAATGGAGGCACCGGCGGCCAACACCGCACGGCGAGTCAGGCCCTTCTTCGTTTCCTTCGTCATTTCGTTCTCCCTAATGTTGTTTTGTGATGTGTATTGCGGAAGGTTGGTCCTTCATCGCCATTTTTTGACCGACGCGCAGATCGCCTCCGTCGAGATGCCATAACGGTCATGCAGCGTCGGCAGCGCGCCCGCAGCGAGGAATTCGTCCGGCAATCCGATATGATGGAACGCAGGATGGACGCGAGCTCGCATCAGGGCTGCCGCGACCGCCTCACCCAATCCGCCAATGACGGTGTGATTTTCGGCAACGACAACGAGCCGGCCCGGCTTGCGGCAGGTCTCCACGATCGTTTCGACATCGAGCGGCTTGATGGTTGGGACATGCAACACGGCGGCGCTGATGCGGTCGGCCTCAAGCTGCTTTGCAGCTTCCAGCGCGCGCATCGTGAGCAGGCCCGAGGAGATGAAGAGGACGTCGGCGCCATCACGGAGCTGCTTTGCCTTGCCGAGCTCGAACTTGTAACCGTACTCGTCGAGCACGAGCGGCACCTGTCCGCGTAACAGCCGCATATAAACCGGCCCCTGATGGGCAGCGATCACCGGCACCGCCTGCTCGATCTCGTGGGCGTCGCAAGGATCGATCACGGTCATGTTGGGCATCGCGCGAAGCAGCGCGAGATCCTCGGCGGCCTGGTGGCTCGGTCCGTAGCCGGAGGTGAGACCAGGAAGCGCGCAGGCGATCTTGACGTTGCGGTCTTCCTCCGCGATCGTCTGATGAATAAAGTCGTAGGCACGGCGAGACGCGAACACCGCGTAGGTCGTAACGAACGGCGTGAAGCCTTCTGCTGCGAGGCCTGATGCAGCTCCGAACAGGAGCTGTTCGGCCATGCCCATTTGATAGTAGCGGTCGGGAAATTCCTTCGCAAAGATGTGAAGGTCGGTATATTTGCCGAGATCCGCGGTCATCCCGACGATGTCGGGACGCTGCCGTGCGACCTCGATCAGCGCATGGCCGAACGGCGCCGGCTTTGTCCGCTGCCCTTCGGCAGCGATCGAGGCGATCATCGCCGAGGTGGTCAGCCGCGGTTTGGCAGCAGTAGAACTTGTCGTATTCGAGACCGGCTTCACGCACGCCTCCCTTCGTCGAGAGCTTCCAGCGCCAGCTTCCATTCGTGTGCATCCACACGCATAAAGTGATTGCGTTCGCGCGCCTCAAGGAATGGAATGCCCTTCCCCATCAGGGTATCCGCGATGATCATGCGCGGCCTTGCGCCCTCGTGCGTCCTGGCCGCATCGAACGCGGCAACCACCGCGTTGAGATCGTTGCCATCGACGCGCTGCACGAACCAGCCGAACGCACGCATCTTGTCCGCGAGCGGCTCAAAGCCCATCATCTGCTTGGACGGCCCATCGGCCTGCTGGTTGTTCACGTCGACGATCGCAATGAGATTGTCGAGATTGTAGTGAGCGGCGGACATCATCGCCTCCCACTTGGAGCCCTCGTCGAGTTCGCCGTCGGAAAACAGCGTGTAGACGCGGCTGTCGGAGCCCTTTCGCTTCAGACCCAGGCACATGCCGACGGCAATGCTCAAGCCGAGGCCGAGCGAGCCACCCGACATTTCCATCCCGGGCGTGTAGCTCGCCATGCCGGACATCGGCAGCCGGCTGTCGTCGAAGCCGTAGGTCTCGAGCTCGGCTTCCGGAACGATCCCGGCCTCGATCAGTGCGGCGTAGAGCGCGATGGCGTAGTGGCCATTCGAGAGCAGGAAACGGTCGCGCTTTTCCCAGGCAGGATCCTCGGGCCGGTAGCGCATGGCGTGGAAATAGGCCACTGCCAGCACGTCGGCGATGTCGAGGGCCTGCGCGATGTAGCCTTGGCCCTGCACTTCACCCATCCGCACCGCGTTGCGGCGGATACGATACGCGCGCTCTGCAAGGCTGGGCTCGTTGATGCGCGAAGCGGCATCTTCCATGAGTTCCCTCCCCTGCCCTAGTGGATGAGCATGCCGCCGTTGACGTCGATCACCGCGCCCGTCGTGTAGGCGGAGAGATCGGAGGCCAGGAAGAGATAGATGTTGGCAACATCCTGCGGCACGCCGAGCCTGCCAAGCGGGATGCCGTCGATAATCTCCTTGCGCTTTTCGTCGGAGATCTTGCCCGCGTTGATGTCGGTCTGGATCAGACCTGGCGTAACACAATTGACGCGGATTCCATCGGGGCCGAGCTCGCGCGCCATCGCCTTGGCAAGGCCGAGCACGCCGGCCTTGGCTGCCGAATAATGCGCGCCGCCGAGAATGCCGCCACCGCGCTGGGCGGAGACGGAGGACATGCAGGCAATCGCGCCGGACTTGCGGTTCCGCATATGCGGCATCACCGCCTGCGAAAGAAAAAGCACACCGCGCAGATTGACGTCTTGAATGCGGTTCCAATCCTCCGACGAAATGTCCCACACTTTGACCGGTTGGGTGATGCCGGCATTGTTGATCAGAATGTCGATTTGGCCGAACGCTTTGAGAACGTCGGCAACGGCGCGCTCACAGTCGGCCTTGTTGGTCACATCGCAGGCAACGCCGACATGGTTCGTGCCGAGCTCGGCTGCGGCGCCGGCCGCGCTCTTGCCGTCGATGTCGAGGATCGCAACGCGCGCACCATTTTGCGCGAACGTTTTTGCGGTAGCGAAGCCGATGCCGCGCGCCCCAGCGGCGCCAGAAATGATCGCAGTCTTGCCTGCAAGAAGCATACTTGTTTCCTCCGAGAGAGCTTGTTTGTTGGGGGCGGACTATGGTCGGGGCGGTGTGACGCGAAAATAGGCGAAATTTGCACTAATAGATGAACTGTGCTCACCTGTGGCATGTCCAAGCTTCCTCTCGGAGCGTTGAGAGTTTTCGAGGCTGCTGCACGCACCGGATCATTTCGCGCGGCCGCGACCGAATTGGCACTGACGCCGAGTGCAGTCAGCCACGCGATCCGAACCTTCGAAGATCAGATCGGAACGACGCTTTTTGAGCGGGAAGGACGCAATGTCCGGCTGAGTCCGGCGGGCGATGCGCTCTTGCGCCGGGTCTCCTGTGGATTCGACGAGCTAAGACATGGCCTCGAGGTCGCGAGCGCGCGCTCATCCAACTTGTTGCGGCTTCACTGTGCGCCGAGCATGGCGGCGCAGTGGCTCATGCCGCGGTTGCGAAGGTTGATAGAGGAACATCCTGAACTGGAGGTACGGCTGGCCGCCGGCGTCGACTATCCGCATTTTCGCAACGATGAGTTCGATGTCGACATTTGCTACGGGCCGCCGCGGCAAGAGGGATTGTCGGTGCTGCCGCTTGGCGAGGAGACCGTGCGCCCGATGTGCGCGCCTTCCCTCGCGGGCACGATCCGCGAGCCTGCGGATCTTTTGAAACTGGCGCTTATCGAAAGCGAGCAGAAACGCGTCCGCTGGAACGCCTGGTTCGCCGCAAACGGCCTTTCTGCACCAAGCCCTGGTGGATTTCGTTTTGACCGAAGCTTTATGGCTATAGCTGCAGCGACCGACGGTCTTGGCGTGACCCTGGAATCCACCCGGCTTGCCGAGCGCGAACTCGCGAACGGCCAATTGGTCGCCCCCCTTGCCGGCCACGCTCGAGATGTGACGTATGTGGGCCACTATCTGGTCTGCCCCCCGCAGGCGAAGCACAGACAATCGGTCCGCACGTTCACGAAATGGATCGCCGGGGAATTGGGCCTCTCAGGCCGCTCGAAGAATTAGGCGCTCACGACACCAGGCTCGAATTCGGCCAGCCCGTCGGATTACAGTCCGGCGCAGATCACCAACGTCCTGATCACCGCACCCCCCATGCATCACGGCCGCCCGCCGCAAAAGGTTAAGCGGAATTCTTGCAGACAGTGCGCAAAGCTAGTTAAGAGCCCGCGCTTACGGCACACGGCGCAGGACGAACGCCCGGGGAATCGCACACGATCTCAACGGAGAAAACGTCCACCGCGAAGCCGGCGATGGGACAATGGCCGGCCATTCGGGAGCAGAGGACGATCGCGGTTCCCCGATTGACGATTTTCGGACCCTGTGCATAGCGCTCTCCTCGGAGTGCCCAGGAGCAGACGAGTTCGGAGCCAAAGGGGCCAGATTCCGTCACGAAATCGACCCACCAACGCACCCGCTTTGCTTGACAGCCCGCCGCCCCCTTCCTTATATGCCGCGCGTTCGCGAGATGGCCGCTTCGGCCGTGCGAGCCCTGTGGCGGGGTAGCTCAGCTGGTTAGAGCACGGGAATCATAATCCTGGGGTCGGGGGTTCGAGTCCCTCCCCCGCTACCACGTATGACCCATTATTGATTGTGGTGGGCCTGCGCAGAGGGCCCCCGCCGATTAGCGCGGCAAGCTTGTCTTCGACCGAGACCTGGAAGCCTTGCCATGGCCCTTTCGGGTGGACGGTGACACCCTCACCCGAAATTCGCGCGCGAGGAAAGGCGAAGAAACGAGCCCTACTTCGGCCTCACATTGGGATCGCCGCCCGGGCTGCCGGGGGGCGGGATGATCGGGGTCTTGCCGACATCCGGCGCAGGCGCGCGCATTTCGGGGTCGACGCCTGTGGGCGGGCAGAGGACGCCGTCGGATTGCGCGAGCTTGTCGCCCAGTGGTTCCCTCGCCTGGCCGGTGGTCTGGCCATCGGGCTTCACGGTGCCGCGAGGGCGATCCGTCTGGGTCGGCGTGCAGTCGCTGGCGCGCTGCGGGGGCGGCGGCGCGGTCGCCTGCGGCGGCGTCGCCGGGCTGGGCGGAGCCTGTGCGATCGCAGGCCCGGAGGCTGCGATCAAAAGGCTTGCGAGAATGAGTTTCGATCTCGTGCGCATGGACGGAAAACGCGCGGGCCGCGCCGCGTGTTCCGCCTCTGAACATTACGATTTGCGGTAGCGGATCAGCGAGAAGTGCCCCATCGGCGGCATCGGCCGCCGCTCGGCGAGCGTGATGCCGCCGTGGCGCTTCTGCCAGTCGACGAGGCGGTCCCAGGGAAACTCCGGGCGCCAGCCGAGCCTGCGCGCGAGCGGTGCAAAAGCGAGTTCGAACAGTTTTCGCGGTCCGCTCTCGGCGCCGATGTGATTGACGAGGATCAGCTCGCCGCCCGGTTTCAGCACACGCACGAACTCGTCGAGCGTACCTTCGGGATCGGGCACCGCGGTGATGACATATTGCGCGACCACCGCATCGAAGAAGCCGTCGTGGAATGCAAGGTTCTTCGCATCCATCACGCTGAGCACCTCGACATTGCCGAGCTTTTCCGCACGCACGCGCGCTTGCGCCTTGCGCAGCATCGGCTCGGAAATGTCGACGCCACAGATTTTCGTCGAGCGCGAATAATCCGACAGCGACAGGCCGGTGCCGACACCGACGTCGAGAATGCGGCCGCCGATCTTGTCGGCCTCCGCAATGGTCGATTGGCGCCCCGCATCGAACACCTTGCCGAACACGAGATCGTAAACCGGCGCCCAGCGGCCATAGGCCTTCTCGACCCCGGCACGCGAGATATCTGCTGCCATGCCCCCTGCCCTGTAATTAGATTCTTATGTTGCGCATGATCTCCGCGCAAACGCGTTCCGCGTTTGTCGCGAGGGAAAACCGCTGCACACTTTTCCGGATCATGCGCTAGCCGCGCAGCGCTTCCGCGAACGGCCGCGCCGCATCGCTTGCGACCTTCGCGGCCGCGCTCTGGATAAAGCCGCCGCCGAGCACGCGCGCCTGCCCCGAGGGCGCATCGTAGAACACGCAGGCCTGTCCCGGCGAGACGCCCTCTTCGCCGGCGACGAGTTCGACCTCGTAATGGCCGTTGCCGCCGCGCAGCCACGCCGGCTGCGGCGCGCGGGTCGAGCGCACGCGCACGAACATCTCGAGGCCGCCGCCGATGGCGCGATCGATATCGCCGTTGCCGATCCAGTTGACGTCGCGCAGCACGATGCGGTGCATCTTCAGCGCATCGCGCGGCCCGACCACGACGCGGCGGGTCGCGGCCTCGAGCCGCACCACGTAGAGCGGTGAGCCGGAGGCGATGCCGAGCCCGCGACGCTGGCCGACGGTGAAATTGGCGATGCCGTGATGCTGGCCGATGACGCGGCCGTCGAGGTCGACGATGTCGCCGGGCTCCATCGCATTGGGACGCAGCCGGGTGATGATGTCAGTGTAGCGCCCGGTGGGCACGAAGCAGATGTCCTGGCTGTCGTGCTTGTCCGCAACGTTGAGGCCAAAGCGGCGGGCGAGCTCGCGCGTTTCGGGCTTGGTCATGTCGCCGAGGGGAAAGCGCAAGTAGTCGAGCTGCTCGCGCGTGGTCGCGAACAGGAAATAGCTCTGGTCGCGCTCGCTATCTGCAGCGCAGACCAGCGCGCGGGAGCCGTCGGCGAGGCCACGCGAGGCGACATAGTGGCCGGTGGCAAGCGCGACCGCACCGAGCTCGCGCGCGGTCTTCAGGAGATCGCGGAACTTGACGGAGCGGTTGCACTCGATGCATGGCACCGGCGTCTCGCCGAGCGCGTAGCTATCGGCAAAATTGTCGATGACGGACTCGCGAAAGCGGTCCTCGTAGTCGAGTACGTAATGGGGAATGCCGAGCTTGGCGGCAACGTCGCGCGCGTCGTGGATGTCCTGGCCGGCGCAGCAGGCACCCTTGCGATGGGTCGCCGCACCGTGGTCATAGAGCTGCAGCGTGATGCCGACGACGTCGTAACCTTCGGCCTTCAGCAGCGCAGCCGTCGTCGAGGAGTCCACGCCGCCCGACATGGCGACGACGACCCTGGTGTCCTGCGGACGGCCTTCGAGATCCAGACTGTTGCGCATGGTTCCGGCTGTTGAATGCGACTTGCTGCAGAAGTGTTCCGCTGGCCCCGCGTTGATCGGTCGGGAAAGGGGCGGTCTCAGGGAACGGAAATAGTTCCACGAGGTCGGCTTGCCCGGTCGAAAGCGGCTGAGAGCTACCCTTTAATATAGGCCGTATTCCCGTGAAGCAATCGCAGGGGAGACTTTCGCCACGCGCTTAGGGCAATTCTTGCCGGGAGGCAGAAATGGGCCGTGTTTCCGAGGTCTTCACCGTGGCACGCGGAATGCGTCAAGCATTTGATTTTATTATATAAAGCCACTCTTAGCCGGGCTGGCCCACTCCTTGCTAACCCCTTGTCTCGAGTTCATTGCAAGGGGCGTGTCCGTGGTCAGCGTGACGTCAGATGTAGCCGCAAGCGTGTCGGTCCAGACCGCGCCGCCGAAACCTGCCCGCTCGCAGGGGTCGACGGCGAACGACCCGTTCGGCGCGCTCGTCGACAGCAACACGGCGGCTGCCAGCAGCACGCCGAGCACGACCTCGGACCCGGCACCACGCCGCACAGACAGCACGTCATCGTCGTCCTCCACCGAAAAGAGCACGCGTGACACCTCCTCGACCGATCCGTCGTCGCAGAGCAAATCGACCGATACGACCGACAGTTCGACGTCTGCCGCCAGCGATACACCGGCCGCCCCCACCAAGGCGACCGACAAGACCAAAGGCAAGTCAGACGCCTCCGGCACGAAATCGGCCGAAAAATCCGACGACAGCAAGGGCGACAAGACCGAGGACACGGACGGCCTGGCCACCGCCATTCAGGCCGATCCCACGCAGGCAGCCACCGCACCGACTGCAACGCCCGATCCGAATGCCATCGTCGTCGCGGCCCCGGTCGTACCGGTCGATCCGAACGCGGCCGCCAGCCAGGCTGCCAGCAATTCAAGTTCACCGCTGACAATCGCAGCCGCCGGCATCGCCGCGAGTGCCTCGACCGCGGCGCAGATCGCTACGCCGGCCGTCAAGACCGACGCGACCGGCGACAAGACCGCCGCGACCGCCGATGCCGGCACCGCCGCGAAAGCCGCGCTGACGGATGCGGCCGCCGCCGCGACAACCGACGCGTCGCCAACCGATCCACAAGCACAGGGCGCTCTGACCGCCACTGTTGCCCAGGCGACGCCCAAGACCTCGTTCAAGGCGGCCGCCACGGCACAACAGAACGCCGACGTTTCCAACGTCGGGCAGGATCCGAGCAAGACGAGCACGACCGGCACGACGCCCAACCAGGCGGCGATGGCCACGAATCCGAACGCGGCCGTGCATCCGCAGGCCGTCAGGCCGCAGGTCGAGGGCAACACGACCGAGGCCAAGGCCGATGTATCGGACAAGACCGCTCCGGCCGCGCCCGCCGCGGTATCGACGCACGACCACACGGCAGCAACTCAGACGCTGACGAGCACGACGGACACCAGCGCCCAGGCCGCTGCCGCAGTGCAGGCTCCGCAGACCACGACGACCTCGGTCGCCGGCGCATCGACGGCGACGCTGACCGCGACCGCGGCGACCGCCACCGCCGTGCCGATCAGCGGGGTGCCGGTCGAGATCGCCGCGGCCGCGCGCGCCGGCAAGACCCGGTTCGACATCAGCCTCGATCCGGCCGAGCTCGGTCGCATCGACGTGCGCATCAACGTCGACCGCAACGGCCAGGTCACCTCGCATCTCACCGTCGAGAAGCCGGAGACGCTGTCGATGCTGCGACAGGACGCGCCGCAGTTGCAGCGCGCGCTCGACGATGCGGGCCTCAAGACAGGCAGCAACGGCCTGTCGTTCAGCCTGCGCGACCAGAATTCATCCGGGCAGAACTCGAGCAACGGCAACGACAACGGCAGCAATTCCCGCCGTCTGATCATCAGCGACGAAGACGCAGCTCCCGCCGCGCCCGTGGGACGCGGCTACGGCCGCATGCTCGGATCGAGCAGCGGCGTCGATATCAGAGTGTGAGGAGTATTCGACATGACCACCACGAATGCCGCCACTGCCCCTTCAGTCGTTTCGGGCACGACCCAGACGTCATCCTCGTCGTCCTCGTCGAGCTCCAGCCTGAGCTCGACCACCGGCTCGACGCTGGCGGGTAATTTCCAGACCTTCCTGACGCTGCTCACGACGCAGCTCCAGAACCAGAACCCGCTCGATCCGCTCGACACCAACCAGTTCACCCAGCAGCTCGTGCAGTTTGCCGGCGTCGAGCAACAGCTCAAGACCAACACCGAGCTCTCCACGCTGGTGACGATGCAGCAGACCGCGCAGGCGACCCAGGCGCTGAATTTCGTCGGCAAGACCGCGGTGGTCGACGGCACGACCGCGACGATGACCAGTTCGTCGGCGACCTGGCACCTCAATGTCCCCTCCAACGCAACAGTCGACATCTCGATCGCCAACTCCAGCGGCCAGACCGTGTTCACCGGCAAGTACACCGCCGGCGCCGCCTCCGACATTCCGTTCACCTGGAACGGCCAGGGCAATGACGGCACGCAGTGGCCCGACGGCAAATACACGATCAGCGCAACCGGCAAGGACGCCTCGGGGAATTCGGTCGGTGTCGCCGCGCAGGTTCAGGGCACGGTGTCTTCAGTCGACCTGACGCAGTCGCCGCCCCTGCTGACGATCGACGGGAGCACCTACACGGTCAGCCAGGTCAAGAGCATCGTCAGCAGCAGCAATTAAAGCGGCGCGCTGCCGGAGCAAATTCAGTGTCGTCCTGGCGAAGCCAGGACCCATAGCCACCGAAAGTCGTTTTGACGCGAAGGCGTAACCCCGAGTCTTCGCAGGAACTACTCCCTGGGGTAATGGGTCCTGGCTTTCGCCAGGACGACGTCGAGGGGCTTTGCGACATCGCGTGCAGGCCTCGCCAGTTAGTAAAGTATTTACCTTCTACCCCGCTTGGCCGGTTGGAGACCCCCGTCTCGCCCGCCGGGCCGCTCGTGTTCCAGCCATTTTCAACGAGAATTGTATTGAAGCCTTAGGCTTAGCCAATTTTTAAGCCGACCGGCGTAGGGTTATGGCGTGAGTTCAGTGGTTGAGAGTTTGTGAGTACGCCATGACAGAACCCCATCGCCCGAGGGTGAAATACGTCATCGGGCCGGACGGCAGCCCTTTGACGATCGCGGATCTGCCTGCACCGGGGACCAAACGCTGGGTCATCCGACGCAAGGCTGAAGTCGTTGCCGCGGTCCGAGGAGGCCTCCTCTCCCTCGAGGAAGCCTGCAGCCGTTACACCCTGACGGTCGACGAATTCCTCTCCTGGCAGTTTTCCATTGACCAGCATGGTCTGGCCGGACTGCGCACCACGCGCATCCAGCAGTATCGCCAGTAAGCGATCTGGAAATTCGCCAAGTTTGACGCAAATCGGCCTCGCTCTGCGAGGCCGATTTTTTTCATGTCGCGACTTTTGTCCCACCTCTTAATCTTCGTTAACCATATCGAAACCATCACCTAGGCAATAATTGCCCAGTCGGCTTGCCGGTTGCAGGCCGAATCTGGCGGGGCGATTGCTTGCAAGGTCTGTTGGACTTCCTGAAAGGTATCGGCGCCGCCCGGTTCGGGGCGATGATCGCGGTCACCGCCGCACTCATCGGCTTCTTTGCCTTTGTCATCATGCGCGTGACCACGCCGCAGATGACGACGCTGTTCACCGACCTCAGCGTCGAAGATTCCTCCAGCATTATCAAAGACCTGGAACGTCAGGGCATCCAGTTCGAGCTGCGCAATGAAGGCAGCATCATCATGGTGCCCAAGGACAAGGTCACGCGACTGCGCATGAAGCTTGCCGAAGGCGGCATGCCCAAGGGTGGCGGCATCGGCTACGAGGTGTTCGACAAGTCGGACGCGCTCGGCACCACCAGCTTCGTCCAGAACATCAATCATCTGCGCGCGCTGGAGGGCGAGCTCGCCCGCACCATCCGCGCGATCGACCGCATCCAGGCCGCCCGCGTCCACCTCGTCCTGCCGGAACGCCCGCTGTTCTCGCGCGAGGCGCCCGAGCCGTCGGCCTCGATCGTGGTGCGGGTCCGCGGCTCGCTGGAGGCGCAGCAGATCCGCGCCATCCGCCATCTCGTCGCCTCCGCCGTCAACGGGTTGAAGCCGCAGCGCGTCTCGATCGTCGACGAATCCGGTCAGTTGCTCGCCGATGGCGCGGCGAGCGATCCCGAGCAGGCCGTCGGCGACGAGCGCCGCACCGCGTTCGAGAAGCGGATGCGCAAGCAGGTCGAGGACATCGTCTCCTCGGTGGTCGGCTCGGGCCGCGCCCGGGTGCAGCTCTCCGCCGATTTCGACTTCAACAAGATCACCCAGACCTCCGACAAATTCGATCCCGAAGGCCGCGTGCTGCGCTCGAGCCAGACCCGGGAAGAGAGCAGCCTTACCGCCGACAACAACGGCCAGGTCACCGTCAACAACGAGCTACCGGGTAATTCATCGGGCGGCACCGCGGTCGCGGCCCGCGACCAGAGCAAGAAGACCGAAGAAACCAACAATTACGAGATCTCCCGCACCACCAAGACCGAGGTGACCGAGGCCGGGCGCGTCAACCGCATCTCGGTCGCGGTCCTGGTCGACGGCATCTACTCCAAGAACGACAAGGGCGATCTGGTCTATCAGGACCGCACCAAGGAGCAGCTCGACCGCATCGCCACGCTGGTGCGTTCGGCGATCGGCTTCGACCAGAAGCGCGGCGACCAGGTCGAGGTCGTCAACCTGCGCTTTGCCGACGCGCCGTCGACCGCCCCGATCGCCGAACCATCGGGCTTCCTCGGCATGCTCCAGTTCACCAAGGACGACGTGATGTACTTCGTCGAGCTCGGCGTGATGATGCTGCTCGGCCTCGTCGTGATGTTCATAGTGATCCGGCCGCTGGTGAAGCGAATCCTTGCCTCCGACGAGGTCGCGGCCTTGACCAGCGCGCTGAGCGCGCCCGCGCTGACCGACGAATCCGCTTCCGCCTCGGGCGGCGGCCACGCGCTGGTCACGAGCGGCAACGCCACGGCGAGCGCGATCGACGTCGCCACCGTCCAGGGTCAGGTCCACGCCCAGTCCGTTCATCGCGTCGGTGAGCTCGCCGAGCGCAACCCCAATGAAACCGTCGCCATCATCCGCCAATGGCTGAGCGAACCCGCGAAATGATCGAGAAGTGAACTGACATGGCCGCCTCCTTGCAAAACGCCAACTCGCACGACATCACCAGTGTGATCTCGACCCTCGGGCAGCGCGCCGGCAACCGGGCCAAGGACGGCAAGTCCGAGCCGCTGGCAGGACCGAAGCGCGCCGCAATCCTGATGCTGGCGCTCGGCGAGCAATATGGTGGCAAGATCTGGTCGATGCTCGACGACGAGGAGGTGCGCCAGCTCTCGCTGGAGATGTCCACCCTCGGCACGGTCGAGGTCGACACGGTCGAGGACATGCTGCTCGAATTCGTCTCGCGCATGTCGGCTTCCGGC
The DNA here is from genome assembly GCF_054185185.1 of Bradyrhizobium sp. UFLA05-153. Lineage (NCBI taxonomy): Bacteria > Pseudomonadati > Pseudomonadota > Alphaproteobacteria > Hyphomicrobiales > Nitrobacteraceae > Bradyrhizobium > Bradyrhizobium sp. UFLA05-153. The sequence continues at coordinate 120,780 of NZ_JBBIAM010000006.1, read as the reverse complement.
GCGCTGATGGGTAATTTCGACGCCACCGAGCGACTGTTGCAGCAATACCTGGCGCCCGAGCGCGTCAACGGCATCATGGACGAGATCCGCGGCCCCGCGGGGCGCAACATGTGGGAGAAGCTCTCCAACGTGCAGGAAGAGGTGCTCGCCAACTACCTGAAGAACGAGTACCCGCAGACCATCGCGGTGGTGCTGTCCAAGCTCAAGCCGGAGCACGCCGCGCGCGTCCTCGGCATCCTGCCCGAGGAGCTGGCGCTCGACGTCGTCAACCGCATGCTGAAGATGGAGGCGGTGCAGAAGGAGGTCATCGAGAGCGTGGAGAAGACGCTTCGCGTCGAATTCATGTCGAACCTGTCGCAGACCCGCCGCCGCGATGCCCACGAGGTGATGGCGGAAATCTTCAACAATTTCGACCGCCAGACCGAAACCCGCTTCATCACCTCGCTGGAAGAGGAGAACCGGGAATCGGCCGAGCGCATCAAGGCCCTGATGTTCACCTTCGACGACCTCGTCAAGCTGGACTCCGGCTCCGCGCAGACGTTGATGCGCAACGTCGACAAGGACAAGCTCGCCGTCGCGCTGAAGAGCGCGAACGAGGACGTCCGCAACTTCTTCTTCGGCAACATGTCTTCGCGCGCCGCCAAGATGCTGCAGGACGATATGGCGGCGATGGGACCGGTCCGGTTGCGCGATGTCGACGAGGCGCAGGCGCTGCTGGTCAACCTCGCCAAGGACCTCGCCGCCAAGGGCGAGATCATGCTGACCAAGAACCGCGCTGACGACGAATTGGTGTACTGATGGCGGCACCCGCGAAATTCCTGTTCGACAACGACTTCTCCGCACCCGACCGGACGCGCGAGAAGGCTGCGAGTGCAGCCGAGGTCGCGCAGAAGATCGCGGCCGCCGAGGCGCGCGCCTACCAGGCCGGCTTCGACGCCGGACAGCGCGAGGCCAAGGCCGAGAGCGACCGCCGCGTCGCGCTCGCCATGGAGGAGATCAACATCTCGGTCAGGGGCATCGCGTCGGGCATCGGCAATATCGAGGCCAGGATGGAGACCGAGGCGGTCGACGTCGCGGTCGCGGTGGCGCGCAAGCTGTGCGCCGACCTGATCGCCGCCGAGCCGCTCGGCGAGATCGTCGCGCTGGTCAAGGAGTGCTTCTCGCACCTGGTCGCGACGCCGCACCTGGTCGTCCGCATCAACGATGCGCTCTATGAGAGCGCGCGCGAGCGGATCGAGCGGCTCGCCAAGCAGAGCGGGTTCGAGGGCCGGCTGGTGATCCTGGCCGAGCCGGAGATTGCAACCGGCGACTGCCGGATCGAATGGGCCGATGGCGGCGTCGTGCTCGAGCGCGGCGCCATTCTCGGCAAGATCGACGAACTCGTCGGACGCTATCTCGCGTCCCGCAAGGGGAACTAAGCCATGAGCGACACAGACGGGCAGGTCCCGCTTCCCGATCTCAACGGCCCGATGCCGCCGACCGGCACCGATGTCGGCTACAACGAGGACGAATACGCGGCCCGTGTCGCCGCAGACCTCGAGGCCGTGTTCGACGTTCCGGTGCAAGTCTCCGCCGTGCTCGGCCGCTCCAAGATGGACGTCGGTGAGCTGTTGAAGCTCGGCCCCGGCACCGTGCTCGAGCTCGACCGGCGCGTCGGCGAGGCCATCGACATCTACGTCAACAACCGCCTCGTCGCTCGCGGCGAGGTGGTGCTGGTCGAGGACAAGCTCGGCGTGACCATGACCGAAATCATCAGGACCGAACGCAGTTGATTTGTTTTGAGCATGATCTCTTCGGAAAACCGCTACACACTTTTCCGGATCATGCTTTAGCGCAAGGAATGACGCGCAGCAGCGCGAACAGACGGACAGGAGACTGACATGCGGCTTCTCATCGTTGGCACACTGAAGGGCCAGCTCACCACCGCCACCAAGATCGCGATGGAGAACGGCGCCACCGTGACCCACGCCGAGGACCACGAGCAGGCAATGCGCGTGCTGCGCGGCGGCAAGGGCGCCGACCTGCTGCTGGTCGACGTCGCCCTCGACATCCGCGATCTCGTGATGCGGCTGGAAGCCGAGCACATCCACGCTCCGATCGTCGCCTGCGGCATCACCAACGACGCCCGCGCCGCGGTCGCCGCGATCCACGCCGGCGCCAAGGAATACATCCCGCTGCCGCCGGAGCCGGAGCTGATCGCCGCGGTGCTCGCCGCGGTCGCCAACGATTCCCGCGAGCTCATCTATCGCGACGACGCCATGGCGCGCGTGGTCAAGCTTGCCCAGCAGATCGCCGGCTCGGACGCCTCGGTGATGGTCACCGGCGAATCCGGTACCGGCAAGGAGGTGCTGGCACGCTACGTCCATACACGCTCGGCCCGCGCCAAACGCCCCTTCATCTCCATCAATTGCGCTGCGATCCCCGAGCATCTCCTGGAATCCGAGCTGTTCGGCCACGAGAAGGGCGCGTTCACCGGCGCGGTCGCCCGCCGTATCGGCAAGTTCGAGGAGGCGACCGGCGGCACGCTGCTGCTCGACGAAATCTCCGAGATGGACGTCCGCCTGCAGTCAAAACTGCTCCGCGCGATCCAGGAGCGCGTGATCGACCGCGTCGGCGGCACCAAGCCCGTCCCCGTCGACATCCGCATCATCGCGACCTCGAACCGCAACCTGGCGGAAGCCGTGCGCGAAGGCACGTTCCGCGAGGATCTCTTGTTCCGCCTCAACGTCGTGAACCTGAAGATCCCGCCGCTGCGCGAGCGTCCCGCCGACATCCTCGAACTCGCCCAGCATTTCGTCAAGAAATATGCCGATGCCAACGGCGTCCCGCTGCGCCCCATTTCCGCGGAAGCGCGCCGAGTGCTCTCGACCAACCGCTGGCAGGGCAACGTCCGCGAGCTCGAGAACACCATGCACCGCGCGGTGCTGATGGCGCAGGGCGACGAGATCGGCGCTGACGCCATCATCACGCCGGACGGCGACCGCCTCGACGTCGCAAGGACCGCGCCGGCGGTAGCGCACGCCACGATGGCAGCGGAGCAGGTGACGCGGGCGCTGGTGGGGCGCACCGTCGCCGACGTCGAGCGCGATTTGATCCTCGAGACGCTGAAGCATTGCCTCGGCAACCGGACCCACGCCGCCAACATCCTCGGCATCTCGATCCGCACGCTGCGCAACAAGCTCAACGAATATGCCGACGGCGGCATCCCGATCCCGCCCGCCGGCACGCCCGGCGAATATCCCCGCATGCCGGCGATGGGGGCTTAGCCCCGCACAAGTGCTGAGGTCACAAGTGCTGAGGTCAGGAGTGCCCGGGGCTTGCCCCCGGGCGTTTTCTTTGCGGGCGAACACATTCGCCATAGGCCCCCACGCAAAATATCGAAAACAACCCCATGCAAAGTAGCCGATGGCCGGCAGCGAACGCCTCGTGCCTCCGCAAGATTTGACGCGTCGGGCAGTCTCGAACCGACGTGCGCCGCACGGTCAGCGCTCGCGCACCGTTCGGGAGAATGCTGATCCGTGATCCTCACGGTTGCCCGGCCGAACCCCGGATGTCGAAGCAGCGACTAAGCAAGTGCGACAAGCGACAGCGTTGGACCGCTGAGATCAACTACGCCGACTACAATGCGAGGTTCTGTGAATCACGAAAATCCCATTCTCTCCTTCGCCCGGGATTTCTCGGGAGATGATGCTGCGATCACGGCTCAAGTGGAGGCCTGGATCGCCAATCCGCCGGAAGACCAGGAAACGGTCGGCTTTTATGGAGGGGATGACTACGAGCCGACCACACGAAGCTTTCTGGCAACGGTCGTCCTGCTCCGCAACCAGGACAAAATATGTTCGGCCGAGGACAAATACCTCATCGAGATATTCGGCCGCTGGCGCGACGACGGGGTCATCGATCCCACGGCTCTTCCGCCCGCAGTCAAAGCCGTCTTCGGGCCGTTCATCACGCAGGATGAGATCCCGGACCTTTCTGACGAGGACACGACTTCCGCGTATCGCAGGACCGTGTGGTCTCTCTATGCTCAAGCGACCGAGGAGCTCGAGCAACATATCGGCTCCCGCGGCCGGGTCCTGCTTTCCATCGATGCGACCGACGGCGACACGATGTTTTTCGCGCTGGTGAAACGAGAGATCGCGCAGCGCTGGCGCGACAAGGCCCTCAGCGAGCAGGACGGCTATCGCGCCGGCGTGCGCTCGCCGATGTGGGACCGGTTCTGGGACTATATGGGCTATGCCTTGGGGCCCTATTGGGCAACCGAGGACCATGAGGGCTACCCGCCCGGAACGCGCATGCGCAGCGAGACGATACCGTTTGCCGAATAGACGTGATCGTCAAATCTCGGAAATGGCTGATCGCGACGGCGGGGGGAGCCGTCGTCGCTGCGATCGGCTCTGCCATCTATATCAGCGCTGATGTCGCGTGCACGCAAGCCCAGCCTTGTCCGACGAAATCAAGTGCCGATGCGGTGAGCGCTGACGGCTCGGTCGTGTTGGGGACCGTTCGCCATCGCCCGTTCCGCTGGACCAGCGCTACCGGCTTGACCGGCTTCGACGAGCTGACGTCAGCCAATGCCGTGAATGGCGACGGCTCGGTGATCGTTGGCAGTGGGAAAGTTGCGGCGGATCGTAAAGCCTCTCACGCCCTTCGCTGGGCCAGTGGCGGCGGCACGACCGATCTCGGCACCCTGGGAGGACCTTCGTCCAGCGCCACTGGTGTCAGCGCGGACGGTTCGGTCGTGGTCGGGTCCGCCCAGATCCCCGATACCTCCGACGATAGGTCCCACATCTCCCACGCATTCCGCTGGACCAGCAGCACCGGCATGGTCGATCTCGGCACGCTCGGAGGACACAAATCCAGCGCGCGCGGTGTAAGCGCCGACGGCGCGGTGGTAGTGGGGTCGAGCCACACTCCCGAGCAGGATGAACACGCCTTTCGCTGGACCAGCGATACCGGCATGATCGATCTGGGAACGCTCGGAGGCCCCACTTCCAGCGCCCACGACACAAGCGCAGACGGATCGGTGGTCGTTGGAAATAGTATGACCTCGCCCTGGGACGGCTATCACGCCTTTCGCTGGACACGCAGCACAGGCATGGTCGATCTGGGCACGCTCGGCGGGAGGGAATCCAATGCGCTTGCGGTGAGCGCGGATGGCTCGGTGGTGGTGGGATATGCCGAGATCGCCGATGGGAAAGCGCATGCCTTTCGCTGGACCGCCGAAACCGGCATGCTCGACCTCGACACCCCCCGAGGAGCGGAATCCTACGCCACCGGAATAAGCGCTGACGGTACGACCATTGTGGGAAGAAGCGTGGCCGATGATGCAGCGTTTCACGCATTTCGCTGGACCGCGCCCAACCCCAGTCGACCTTCGGCACGCATGGAAAGGATTGTTCCTCCGTCGATGGAATAGCTTCGCGCTCTGGCTTGCGGGGCATGGCCGACTTGCAAGGCCGGGCTCCGTTCGGGGACTAGGTCGCGGATGCGATACGCCGTATAAGCGCCGCAAGACAAACTTGCGGGGCGAACATGGGCGAGACTCAAATCACCGATTGGCTGGCGTCGCAGAAGCAGGCGATGATCGATCTGCTGCGCGACGTCGTGAACATCGATTCCGGATCCTACGACAAGGAAGGCGTGGACGCGGTCGGCGCGCGCTTCGAGCGGCATTTTGCCGAGCACGGCATTTCGAGCTGGCGCGAGCCGAACGGCACCTATGGCGACGCGCTTCATGCAACCGTGGCCAAGCCCGGCAGCAACGAAAAGCCGATCCTGCTGATGGGACATCGCGACACGGTGTTCGGCAAAGGCGAGGCCGAACGACGCCCCTTCACGATTCTGGACGGCCGCGCCTATGGCCCGGGGGTCGCGGACATGAAGGCCGGGCTCGTGATGAACGTGTTCGTGGCCACGGCCTTCCACAAATTCGGCGGCAGCCCTCACCCTATCAAGGTCCTGATCACCTCGGATGAGGAGATCGCCTCGCCCTCCTCGCGCCCGGTGATCGAGCGCGAGGGACGTTCCGCGCGCGCCGTCTACAATTCCGAGCCGGGGCGGCCGACCGGGAACGTGGTCACGAGCCGCAAGGGCGGCATCTTCATGCACCTTGCCGTCACCGGCAAGGCCGCGCATTCCGGCGCGAATTTTGCGGCCGGCGTGAGCGCGATCGGCGAGCTCGCGCACAAGATCGTCCACATCCACGCGCTGACCGATCTGTCCAAGGGGATCACCCTGAACGTCGGGCTGATCGCGGGCGGACAGTCCGTGAATACGACGGCGCCCTATGCCGAGGGCCAGATCGATCTGCGTTACGTCGAGCCTGCGGATCGCGAGGCGGTGATGGCCGCGATCGAGAAGATCGTCGCCACCTCTTACGTGCCGGGCACGAGCGCCACGCTGACGATCAAGGGCGAGTTCGTGCCGGCGGTTCAGAGCGAGGCGTCGAAGTCGCTGTTTTGGGGTTACCAGGGCGCTGCACGCGACGTCGGGCTGACCACGCTCACCGGCGAGTTCTCCGGCGGCTGCGCCGATTCAGGCTTCACCGCCGCCGTCGGCACGCCGACGATCTGCGGCGTCGGCCCGGTCGGCGGGCTTGCGCACACGCCGGAGGAATATCTCGAGCTCGACAGCATCGTCCCCCGCGCGCAGGCGCTGGCGCTGGCGATCTTGCGGAGCTGAACGCTCTCGTAGGGTGGGTTAGCCGAAGGCGTAACCCACCACTTCTCTCTTCGCGCGGAAAGCAAGTGGTGGGTTACGCTTCGCTAACCCACCCTACGCCTGCTCAAGAATAGCTCGGCGCGTCGGGATTGCGGAAGATGTGGATGGGGTCGCCGGGCACGATGTGCCGGCCGGTGAACATCGCATAGGCGTAGAGCGCGAGATAGGCAATCGCGAGCGCGCCGACGGCGTAGAAGGCCCAGGTCGCAACGCGTTTCATGCCGGCTCCATCGCCTCCTCCGGGAGGCTCTGGCAGGGCTTCTAGATCGAGGGAAACGAAAAGGCCAGCCCGGAAGGCCACCCGGCGGTCAAATGACGCGCCGGCCCCGCGCGGGAACACTGACCTCGGCGAGCCTCGCCGCATCCTCATCCTGATCGACCGCGACGTACTGTCCGTGCCAATAGGCAAGCGCCGCGCTGCGGGTCGAGCTCCGGATGTCACGCGCGCGTCCAATGACGATGCCATGCGAGTGGCGCTCGACGATCTCCTCGACCTCGCAATCGAGCGCGGCCAGCGCGCCGGCAAGCAGCGGGACGCCGGAGACGGCAGTCACCCAGTCACTGCCGGCGAAACGGTCGGCGCCCTTCAGCCCGCCCTTGCCGGCGAAGCGCTCGGCGATGTCGAGCTGGTCGGCGTTGAGGATGTTCACGCCGAAGGCACCATGGCGCTTGATCAGCGGGAAAGACGAGGCGTCGCGGTTGATGCTGACGAGCAGTGTCGGCGGATCGACCGACAGCGACGTCACCGAAGTCACCGTCATGCCGGTGATGTCCCTGCCGCGCCCGGCCGTGATGACGCTGACACCGCCGGTGAGATGGCGCATGGCGCCGCGGAAATCGGCGGAGGAGATCGTGGTGTCGGTCATGATATGGCGGGCAATCACGTTCATGGCATGCTCCCTGAAATCAGGGCCTCTATTATCTAGGTACGATCGTCCGCCGAGAGAAGATGGCGCAGGATGGAGCCTTCGAGGCCCGCAAGCTCCACCGAGCCGCGCTCGCGCGGCCGCGGGGCATTGACCGTGGCGTCATGCGCGATGCGGCCTTCCTCGATCACGAGCACGCGATCGGCCAGCGCAACGGCTTCCGCGACGTCGTGCGTCACCAGGATCGCCGTAAACCCCTGGTCGCGCCAGACGCGCTCCAGCAGCCGCTGCATCGAGATGCGGGTCAAGGCATCGAGCGCGCCCAGCGGCTCGTCGAAGGCCAGCACGCGGGGCTGGCTGACGAGCGCGCGCGCCAGTGCCACGCGCTGCTTCTGGCCGCCCGACAACACCGAGGGCCATTGGTCGCGCTTGTCGGCGAGCCCGACCTCGGTCAGCGCGTGCTCGGCGCGCGGATGCGCATCCTGTGAGGCGCGATCGCGCCCCAAACCGACCTCGACATTCGAGAGCACCCGCGCCCATGGCAACAGCCGCGGCTCCTGGAACATCACCCTGATATCCTCGGGCCGCGCCGCCTCACCAAAGCTGATGGCCCCGGCATCGATTTTGTCGAGGCCGGCGATCAGCCGCAGCAGCGTGCTCTTGCCACAACCACTTTTACCGACGATCGCCACGAACTGGCCGGCGGGGATGTGCAGGTCGATGCCGCGCAGCACCTCGTTGTCGCCGAAGGACTTGCGCAAGTTGCGGATCGTGAGCGGCAAGCCAAGTGCCGGCCGGTCCTCGCGCCGGCGCCGGGCCTGCGGCGTGATGCGAGCCCGCTGGTTGCGTTCGGTTTCTGGAAGGAGGAGAGCTGTCTGCATTTTTGTCTCAACGTTTCTGGAAGGCGGGGTGCCAGGCAAGCGTCAGGCGCTCGAGCAGGCGCGAGGCGGTGTCGGCGAGCTTGCCGAGCAGGGCGTAGATCAGGATCGACAGCACGACGACGTCGATCAGCATGAACTCGCGCGCCTGCATCGCCATGTAGCCGAGGCCGGAGGACGCCGCGATGGTCTCGGCGACGATCAGCGTCAGCCACATGATGCCCAGCGCGAAGCGGATGCCGACGAAGATCGATGGCAGCGCGCCGGGAAAGATCACCCGGCGGAACAATTCGCCGTCGCTCATGCCGTAGATGCGGCCCATCTCGATGAGCTGCGGGTCCACTGTGCGAATGCCGTGCAGCGTGTTGAGATAGATCGGGAAGAACACGCCGAGCGCCACCAAGAACAGCTTTGCGCTCTCGTCGATGCCGAACCAGAGGATGACAAGCGGGATCAGAGCCAGGTGCGGCACGTTGCGCACCATCTGAAGCGTCGTATCGGTCAGCTTTGCGGAGAGCTGCGAGAGGCCGTTGGCCAGACCAAAGGCGAAGCCGATGCTGCCGCCGATGAGGAAGCCGATCGAGGCGCGCCAGAAGCTGACCCAGATGTTGCGGACGAGCTCACCGGAGAGCAGCAGCTTCCAGCCCGCGAGCGCGACGTCGCTCGGTGCCGGCAAGACGCGCGTCGGGACGAGGCCGGCAACGCTGGCGATCTGCCAGATCACGATGATGGCGAGCGGCACGATCCACTGGATCAGGCCGTCGGCGCGCGGCAGGCGGAAACTGCGCCGAAGGGGAATGCTGTCGATAAGGCTCATGACTGCGAGACCTGCTTCTGCGGACGGAAATCGCTGCCGACGGTCTCGCCGAACGGCCCGCCATTGAAGTGAAGCTTCGTCACGTTGCTCGGCAGCTCGAGCGAGAGCAGCGGGAACACCAGCTCGGCGAAGCGATAGGCTTCCTCGAGATGCGGATAGCCCGAGAGGATGAAGGTATCGATGCCGAGATCCTGGTATTCCTTGATGCGGGCCGCCACAGTCTGGGCGTCACCGACCAGCGCCGTTCCCGCGCCGCCGCGCACGAGGCCGACGCCGGCCCAGAGGTTCGGGCTGATCTCGAGCTTGTCGCGCCTTCCGCCATGCAGCCGTGCCATGCGCTGCTGGCCAACCGAATCCATGCGCGCAAAGTTCTTCTGCGCCAGCGCAATGGTCTCGTCGCTGACATGCTTGATCAGCTCGTTGGCAGCCTGCCAGGCCTCTTCATTGGTCTCGCGGACGATGACGTGCAGACGGATACCGAAGGACAGTTTTCGCCCGCGTAGCGCCGCAACCTCCTTCACCTTGGCGATCTTCTCGGCGACCTGCGCCGGTGCCTCGCCCCAGGTGAGATACTTGTCGACTGCTTCGACGGCGACGTCGATGCCGGCATCCGACGAACCGCCGAAATAAAGCGGCGGACGCGGCGACTGCACTGGATGGAACAGCAGCTTGCCATCCTCGATGCGGATGTGCTTGCCCTCGACATTCACGGTCTTGCCGGCAAGCAGCTCGCTATAGACGTTCAAAAACTCGCGGGTGACCTCGTAGCGCTCATCATGGGCGAGGAATATGCCGTCACCCTTGTTCTCGACGGGGTCGCCCCCGGTGACGACGTTCACCAGCAACCGGCCGTTGGTGACGCGGTCGAGCGTGGCCGTCATGCGCGCGGCGACGCTTGGCGATTGCAGGCCGGGCCTGACAGCCACGAGATAGCGCAGCCGCTCGGTGAAGGGCGCAACCGCGGAAGCCACGATCCAGGAATCCTCGCAGCTCCGTCCCGTCGGTAGTAGCACGCCGTAGTAGCCGAGCTGGTCAGCCGCCTGCGCGATCTGGCGCAGGTAGTTGAAATTCACCTCGCGGCCGCCGATGCCGGTGCCGAGATAGCGGCCGTCGCCGTGGGTCGGCAGGAACCATAGTATGTTGGCGTTACCTTGCTTGCTCATGTTCCTGGCCTCCGCGCTACGTCGGAAATCTTGATTGCTTTGGGAATCAGGTTGAGCGCGAAAAACGCGTCCGCAACCTGCTGCTGATCGGCGATCACAGATTCGGTGATCGGCTTGATGCCGTAGGACTGCCGCTTCAGCGCCACCTCGACCACGGGGACCGACAATCCGATCGACGGCGCCAGTTGCTCGGCCACCGCATGGATGTCGCCCTTGGCCCAGTCATCGACGGCGCTCAGCTCGGCCAACACGGCGTCGACGATCTTTGGATTGGCCTCGATGAACTTCTTCGAGGAGAAATAGAACTGGTAGTTCGCGACGATACCGGCGCCATCCGCCAGCGTCCTCGCACCGGTCGCGGCCTCCGCGGCCGACTGGAACGGATCCCAGATTACCCAGGCATCCACCGAGCCGCGCTCGAAGGCGGCGCGGGCATCCGCCGGCGCCAGGAACACCGGCTCGATCTCGGAGTATTTCACGCCGGCCTTCTCCAGCGCCTTGACCAGGAGATAGTGGACGTTGGAGCCCTTGTTCAGTGCGACCTTCTTGCCCCTGAGATCGGCGACCGACTTCAGCAGGCTATCCTTCGGCACCAGGATCGCCTCGCCCTTCGGCGCCGGCGGCTCATAGGCAACATACTGGATCGGCGCGCCGGCAGCCTGCGCGAAGATCGGTGGGGCCTCGCCAGTGTTGCCGAAATCGATCGCGCCCACATTGAGCGCTTCGAGCAGCGGCGGACCGGAGGGGAATTCCGTCCACACCACCTTGTAGCCTTCCGCCGCAAGCTTCGGCTCCAGCGTGCCCTTGCTCTTGAGCAGCACCAGCTTGCCGTATTTCTGGTAGCCAATGCGAACGACCTTGTCCTGGCCGTAGGATGTGCCAACCGCGGCCGCCACGATGCCAAGCGACAGGACGATGGCCGCGATCACGCGCTGAATGATACGCCTCATGTTCAAACCTTTTGAAGTGGGAAGGCTGGTCGGCACGATCAGGTCGCCGCGCTGCGCCAGACGATATCCCTGATAACGATGGGCTTCGGGATCAGGCCGAGCTTGTGAAAGCGGTCGGCGACGCCCTGCTGGGTCGCAATGATGTCCTCGGTGACGGGACCGACGACGAAGGCCGAGCGATTGGCCGCAATGGTCTGGATGTCGAGGGGAATGCCCGTCACCGCGGCCAGCGATTTGGCGACCTCATCGCGGTGCTGCTCGGCCCAGCGCGCCGTCGCTGTCGTCACGTCGACGATCTGCTGGAGGATCGGGCCATGGTTCTTCGCGAAATCGCGGTTGGCGATAAAGAAGGAGTTGCTCTTGGTGACCTCGCACGCATTGATCAGGATGCGGCCGTTCTGCTTGGTCTCGCCAATCGCAAAATACGGATCCCAGATCGCCCATGCATCGATGCTGCCATTGGCAAAGGAAGGGCCGGCGTCCGGCGGCGTCAGATAGAGCGGCGTGATGTCGGCATAGGTGAGGCCAGCCTTCTCCAGCGTCTGCACCACGATGTTGTGCGCGCTGGAACCCTTGGTGAAGCCAATGCGCTTGCCCTTCAGCTCCGCGATCGATTGGATTGGTGAATCCTTGGGCACCAAAATGCCCTGCCCGTTGGTGATGGGCTGGCCTGCCGCATAAACGATCGCGGCGCCCGCGGCCTGGGCAAACACCGGCGGGGAATCGCCGACCGCGCCGTAGTCGACGCTGCCGACATTCATCGCCTCCATCATCGGCGGGCCGGACGAGAACTCGACCCATTTCACCTCGATGCCCTGGGACGCGAAATGTTTTTCCAGCGCGGCCTGCTGGCGCGTGATGACGAGCACGCCGTTCTTCTGGTAGCCGACACGAATTTCCTTCACGGTGCCTTGCGCGCTTGCACGCGAGGACAACGCAGCCAGCGCTGCCGTTCCAAGAGAGAATTTCAGGAAGTCCCGACGCTGCATTCCCAACTCCCGACCGCGCGCGGCCGTGCATTTCATTGCGATGCGGGAATGATGGTGCGCCTTACGGAAGCTGTCGAGACGCCCGGAAAAATAGCGACGCGCGCACTGCGCTTGCGGCAATGCGCGTGATTAATCTTTCAATTGCCAAAGCGAATGCAGAGAGAAATTTTCCGCACGCGAACGTGAAGCTGCGGGCAAAGCAGTCCCGGATGGGCAATCATCTACTCAGCGCTGCGTTTACTGCCCAGGTAAGGCCCGCGCGACCAGGGAGTGGAGGGGCCATAGCAATTCTCGAGCACCATGCGGTTCGGCGCGAGGAATTTGGCGGGACAACGGCGCCATGGTGACGCCCGGCGCTTGCCGTCATCGAACGTATCGACGTCGGAGAACGATATGATCGGCCGGCGCCAGTGGTAGCGCCCATCCTGTTGCCAACCGTCGCAGCCGCCGCGGTCGCACGCGGTATGAAAACGCTCCATTACGCCATGCCGCTTGAAGCACCAGGTGCGCGTGCCCCACTCCTTTCCTGGCGGCGTTTGCGCCCTCGGCCAAGGCGAGGTCTGGGTCCAGCAGCCGGAAATCGAGGGCAGACGCGCGGCGCGCGCAGGAACAACGAGCGACGATGCAAGCAGCGCCAAGGCGCCGGTCAGAAGAGCCGTTTGCCGCAGCAATTTGGTGGAGCACTCATAGGACACGTCGTTTGTGTCGCCGAGCAACCCTGCGGTTCAAGCATCCCACCTCACCGGCAGATTGAGCAAGCCGCGGAACGCCCAGCCGCCGATCCGCACCGGCTCGTCATCGGCGATCTGCAAGTTCTTTGCCTTCGCGAATACCGTCGGCAGAGCGACGTCGGCGATCATGGCGCGCGAGGCCCAGGCGCCGGCGCAGAAATGCGGGCCGGCACCGAAGGCGACGCTCTTCGACACGTCGCGCCGCACGTCGAATTCATCGGCACGCTCAAAATGCCTCTCGTCGCGATTGGCCGAGCCGAACATCAGGAACACGCGCTCATTGGTCTCGAACGAGACGTCGCGGATAGCCCACGGCTTTGCAATTCGCCGCGGCGACATGCCGATCGGCGAAATCCAGCGCGCATATTCCTCGAACGCCTGGAGCCAGGACACGTCGCCGCGCCGGACAAGCTCGAACTGGTCCGGATGGGTGAGGAGCGCCCAGACGGTACCGGCGATGGCCTTGCGCGGCTCGTTCTGGCCGCCGGAGATCGCCAGCTTGACGTTGGCGCGCACACTCTGCATCGGCATGCCGGATGCCAGCATCACGCCGAGCAGGCTCTGGTCTGGATTTTTCTGCATGACAGGCAGCATGTCGTCAATCGCCGCGTCGATGCCGGCGGTGGCCGCATGACAGCGCGCTTCAACGGCGGGATCGCCGGCATAGTTCGCGATGCCGTCGATCATGGCCTGCGACCAGGCATCCATCTCTCCAAAGCCGATGTTGGTGAGACCGGTGATCGACTTCAGGCATTCGCCTGAAAACGGCAGCCCGAAGTCGCGCATGAAATCGATCCGCGCGCCCGGCTCGATGCCATTGATGATGCGATCGGCGTGAGCCTGGAACTGCGCGGTCCAGCGCGCCTTCACCGTCCTGGGCGAAACCGCGGGAAACAGCGCGCGGCGCTCGACCTGATGCGCCTCGCCGTCCTTGCGCATCATGTTGTGGCCCATCAGCTTGTTCATGAGCCCCTCGGGCTGGTGCGAGGAGAACACGTCGATCTGCTTCTCAGAGATCGAGATGTCGTCGCGGCTCGCGAGCAGCGTCGAGCCGAGCTGCGGCACGAAGGCGATCGGCGCCTCCTTCCGCATCTTCGCAAGCATCGGATAAGGATCCTGCCAGAACGAGACCGGGTCGATGTCGATGCGTGGCGCGGTGCTCAAGCCTGTTTCCTCGGGCTTCTTGTTTGCTCTGGGAGGATATCAACAAGGGCGGCGCGCCGGAAGCGCCCCTTCCCTCGCCTCTCTGGGTCCCGGCTCTGCGCAGCAGCGTTGCACGCTGCAGCGCGTCCGGGACACGAGAGGGAGCGCGTTGTTAGACAGTATCGTGCCCCGGACGTAGCGCAGCGTGAAACGGTGCGCTGCTGAGCCGGGGCCCGCGCCGCAAACCGTTGAGCCCTACACCGCCACCACCTTCGCCGGCGGCACGTTGATGGCGAGCTTGCCGTAGCGGTCAGTGAAGGCCTGCGTGTCGATCTCTTCGAGCTCGATCTCGCCGCTCATCACGCCCTTTTTCCAGGCCTCCTGCTCCGGATCGTTCTGGAACTCCGGCATCACCTCGCGCGCGAAGAGGTCCAGCGACTCGCAGATGTGCTCGTGGCTGTTCTTGCCGGCCTGGTTGAGCAGGATCACCTGGTCGATGTGGGAGGTGCGGAAACGCCGCAGCTTTTTGCGGATGGTTTCCGGCGAACCGATCAGGCCGCCGCGCAGCGCGGCCTCCTGCGCTTCCGGATTATCTCGCTTCCATTTGTTGTACTCGTCCCACATGTTGACCGTGCCGGGCGCCGGCCGCTGGCGGTTTTGCGACGCGCCGTAGAAGCGCAAGGCGAACTGGAAGAAGGTTGCGCCATCGGCCCGCGCGCGCGCCTCCTCATCCGTCTTCGCGCACATGAAGAACGACACCAGCGCCATGTTGGGGTTGATCTCGTAGTCTGCCAATTTGTGCAGCCGCTTGGTCATCGCGTTGTAATAGGCGTGCACCCAGGCGTGCGCGGCGTCCGCGCTGACGAACTGGAAACCGAGTGCGCCAAAGCCGTGGCGGCCGGCGCGCTCGATGGTCGGAAGCTGCGAGCAGGCCATCCAGAGCGGCGGATGAGGCTTCTGCACCGGCTTCGGCACGACATTGCGCAGGGGCATGTCGAAATATTTGCCGTGATGCTCGCTGCCGCCGTCTCTAAACATCGGGAAGATCGCGCGCACCGCCTCCTCGAAGATCTCCTTCTTCGTCTCCATGTCGCGGCCGAACGGCTCGAGCTCGGTGATCGAGGCGCTCTCGCCCATGCCGAACTCGCAGCGGCCGTTCGAAAGCAGATCGAGCACCGCGACACGCTCGGCGACGCGCGCGGGATGGTTGGTGGTGAGCTGGAGGATGCCGTGGCCGAGCCGGATCCGTTGGGTGCGCTGGCTTGCGGCGGCGAGGAAGGATTCCGGCGATGGCGAGTGTGAATATTCCTCCAGGAAATGATGCTCGACCACCCAGGCGTGGTCGTAGCCGAGCCGGTCGGCGAGTTCCATCTGCGTCAGGGCATTCTGGTAGAGCCGGAGCTCGTCGCCCGCCCCCCACGGACGCGGCAATTGCAGCTCATAGAAGATGCCGAACTTCATGACGCCTCTCCCGAGATTGTTTTTGTTGCGGGCATTTTATTGAGCGAGGCGGCCCTGTCCATGGCGGCCCAATTCCGCCGGACGGGACGTCGTTGAGCGTACGCGGGCGAAGGCAGAAGACCCACGAAGGCGCAAAATATCGAAAAAAACCCCATGCAAAGTAGCCGATAGCTTCCCGGCCCGCTCGTCGCAGACGTGCGGCGAAGTGCCCGCAGACGCAAACCGTTGATTCAGATCAAGGCAATCTGCCGCCCGATACCTATGGTTCGTCGAGGCAACGGCCCGGAAGCCGTCCAATTCCCAAATTTCAGAGAGACCGAATATGTCGGCCCCTGACGACACAACTGGGCGCGTGCGCCGCAAGCGCATGGAGATCTTTGCATTCCTGTTCCTGACAGCGGTTGTGATGCCCGCACTCGCGGTCGGAACGGTCGGCAGCTACGGGCTCGCCGTGTGGATCTACCAGATGTTCGCAGGCCCTCCCGGCCCGCCTCCCCCACATTGAATTCCCGCAGCGAAAGACCGAGATCATGGCCCTAGCCAAACTCAACCGCCGCGCATTGATCACCGGCCGGGTGCTCAGCGCCGACCGCGTCGTGCCTCCGCCCGGAGGCGAGATCGCCAGCATTCTGGTGCAGGCGCGCCCCGAGCGCCTCGCCGAGGTCGAGGCCGACATCACGGCACTGCCCGGCTGCGAAATTCATGGCCGCGATGCGCGCGGCAAGCTCGTCGTCGTGGTGGAGGCGCCGGATGCCGGCAGCCTCGGCACCATGCTCAACGACATCCAGTCCATGCCGCACGTCTATTCCGCGGCGCTGGTCTTTCACGCCATCGAAACTGCTTGAGACCGCGTCGCTGACGCCGGGAGAACCGTTATGACCGCACCGAAGATCGACCGCCGCCAGATGCTGAAGCTGGAGGCCGCTGCGATCGCAGCCGCCGCCGCGGGCATGCCGGCACCGGCGCTCGCCGCCAACCTCGTCACCGAACGTGACGGCAGCGAATTGAAATGGGACAAGGCCGCCTGCCGCTTCTGCGGCACCGGCTGCTCCGTCATGGTCGCGACCAAGGACAACCGCGTGGTCGCTACCCACGGCGACATCAAGGCCGAGGTCAATCGCGGCCTCAACTGTGTCAAGGGCTACTTCCTCTCCAAGATCATGTACGGCCATGATCGCCTGACGCAACCGATGCTGCGCAAGACAGGCGGCAAATATGACAAGAACGGCGAGTTCACGCCGGTGTCGTGGGACGAAGCCTTCGACATCATGGCCGAGAAATGGAAGGACGCGCTGAAGAAGCGTGGGCCCAGCGGCGTCGGCATGTTCGGCTCCGGCCAGTGGACGATCTGGGAAGGCTATGCCGCCTCAAAGCTGTTCAAGGCCGGCTTCCGCACCAACAATATCGATCCCAATGCGCGCCACTGCATGGCCTCGGCGGTCGCCGGCATGATGCGCACCTTCGGCATCGACGAA
Organism: Bradyrhizobium sp. UFLA05-153; assembly: GCF_054185185.1. Taxonomy (NCBI): domain Bacteria; kingdom Pseudomonadati; phylum Pseudomonadota; class Alphaproteobacteria; order Hyphomicrobiales; family Nitrobacteraceae; genus Bradyrhizobium; species Bradyrhizobium sp. UFLA05-153. The sequence continues at coordinate 103,584 of NZ_JBBIAM010000006.1, read as the reverse complement.
CCGGCCGGCTGCTATGACGACATCGAGGCCACCGATGCCTTCGTGCTGTGGGGCTCCAACATGGCGGAGATGCACCCGATCCTGTGGACGCGCCTGACCGACCGCCGGCTCTCGGCCCCCCATGTCCGCGTCGCCGTGCTCTCGACCTTCGAGCACCGCTCGTTCGACCTTGCCGATATCGGCATGGTGTTCGTGCCGCAGACCGACCTTTACATCCTCAACGCGATCGCCAACCACATCATCAAGACCGGCCGCGTCAACAAGGATTTCGTCGCCGCGCATACCGTGTTCAAGCGCGGCCAGACCGACATCGGCTACGGCCTGCGGCCCGAACACCCGCTTCAGAAGAAGGCAACCGGCGCGGCCAAGGCCAACGACTCCACCGACATGACCTACGACGAATACGTAAAGTTCGTCTCGGACTACACGCTGGAGAAGGCCGCAAAAATGTCCGGCGTGCCGCTCAACCGGCTGGAGGCGCTGGCCGAGCTCTACGCCGATCCCAAGACCAAGGTGGTCTCGTTCTGGACCATGGGCTTCAACCAGCACACCCGCGGTGTCTGGTGCAACAACCTCGTCTACAACATCCATCTCTTGACCGGAAAGATCGCCTCGCCGGGCAACAGCCCGTTCTCGCTGACTGGCCAGCCATCAGCCTGCGGCACCGCGCGCGAGGTCGGCACCTTCTCGCATCGCCTGCCGGCCGACATGGTCGTCACCAACAAGGAGCACCGCGACAAGACAGAGCACATCTGGCTCTTGCCCGAGGGCACCATCCCCGACAAGCCCGGCTATCACGCCGTGCTGCAGAGCCGGATGCTGAAAGACGGCCTGCTCAACGCCTATTGGGTGCAGGTCAACAACAACCTGCAAGCGGGACCCAACATCAACGAGGAAACCTATCCGGGCTTCCGCAACCCCGACAATTTCATCGTGGTCTCGGATGCCTACCCGACCGTGACGGCGCTCGCGGCCGACCTCATCCTGCCGACGGCGATGTGGGTTGAGAAGGAAGGCGCCTATGGCAACGCCGAGCGACGCACGCAATTCTGGCATCAGCTCGTCTCGGCTCCCGGCGAATCCAAATCCGATCTCTGGCAGCTCATGGAGTTTTCAAAACGCTTCAAGATCGAGGAGGTCTGGCCCGAAGAGCTGATCGCCAAGAAGCCGGAATATCGCGGCAAGACGCTGTTCGACGTGCTGTACAAGAACGGGCAGGTCGACAAATTCCCGACCTCGGAGATCGAGGAGGGCTACGCCAACGACGAGTCCAAGGCGTTCGGCTTCTACGTGCAGAAGGGGTTGTTCGAGGAGTATGCCGCCTTCGGCCGCGGCCATGGTCACGACCTTGCGCCGTTCGAAAGCTATCACCGCGAGCGTGGCCTGCGCTGGCCCGTCGTCAACGGCCAGGAGACCAAATGGCGTTTCCGCGAAGGCAGCGATCCCTATGTGAAGCAGGGCACGGACGTGCAGTTCTACGGCTACCCCGACGGCAAGGCGCGCATCTTCGCGCTGCCTTTCGAGCCGGCGGCGGAATCGCCGGACAATGACTATCCGTACTGGCTCTCGACCGGCCGCGTGCTGGAGCACTGGCATTCCGGCACCATGACGCGCCGCGTGCCCGAGCTCTACAAGGCGTTCCCCGAGGCCGTCTGCTTCATGCATCCCGACGACGCGCAGGACGCAAAACTGCGCCGCGGCGACGAGGTGAAGGTCGTGTCCCGCCGCGGCTACATCCGCGCTCGCGTCGAGACGCGGGGCCGCGACCGGCCGCCGCGCGGGCTGGTGTTCGTGCCCTGGTTCGACGAGTCCAAGCTGATCAACAAGGTGACGCTGGACGCCACCGACCCGATCTCGCTGCAAACCGACTTCAAGAAATGCGCCGTGCGCATCGAGCGGGTGTGACCATGATGAAACGATCCGGAATCGTCCTTCTGGCGCTCGCTATTGCCGCGGGCGCGAGTTCGCTGACCGCGCAGACGGTGACCTCGGGCCTGCGCGGGCCGACCCCGCTCAACGACGAAGGGCCGGCTCCGCCGATGCTGCCGAACCGCAACACCTCCGAAAGGGAGTCGCGCAACTATCCGGAGCAGCCGCCGGTGATCCCGCATTCGATCGACGGCTACCAGATCGACCTCAACAGCAACAAGTGCCTGTCCTGCCATGCGCGCTCGCGCACGGCGGAATCACAGGCGCCGATGGTCTCGATCACGCATTTCATGGACCGTGACGGCCAGTTCCTGGCCTCGATCTCGCCGCGGCGCTTCTTCTGCACGGAATGCCACGTGCCGCAGAACACCGCCACGCCGCCTGTCAGCAACGACTTCACCGACATCGACACGCTGCTCTCGCGTTCAAGCCCCGGTGGCCGCCGATGACGACGACCGCCGGAGACCCCAATGTAGACCCCAATACAGATCCGAAGACCAGGCGCGGCTTTCTCGCCCGAACCTGGGATTTCGCGCTCGAGCTGTGGGGCGTGCTGACGCGGCCGAGCACGGTATTCGCATTGGGTACGCTGGTGCTCGCGGGCTTCGTGGCCGGCGTCATCTTCTGGGGCGGCTTCAACACCGCGCTGGAGCTGACCAACACCGAAAAATTCTGCACCGGCTGCCACGAGATGAAGGACAACGTCTACGCCGAGCTGAAATCAACCATCCATTTCAGCAACCGCTCCGGCGTGCGTGCGACCTGCCCGGACTGCCACGTCCCGCACAACTGGACCGACAAGATCGCGCGCAAGATGCAGGCCTCCAAGGAAGTCTGGGGCAAGATTTTCGGCACCATCGACACCCGCGAGAAATTCGTCGACCACCGGCTCGAGCTCGCGGCGCATGAATGGGCGCGCTTCAAGGCCAATGACTCGCTGGAATGCCGCAACTGCCACAGTGCCGATTCCATGGACATCACCAAGCAGTCGCCGCGGGCGTCCGTCGCGCATCAGCGCTTCCTGTTCACGGGCGAGAAAACCTGCATCGACTGCCATAAGGGCATCGCCCACCACCTGCCCGACATGCGCGGCGTTCCCGGCTGGCAATAGGGCAAAGCGCGATGTCATCGCGCTTTAGTTGTTGTTTGAGCATGATCTTTTCGGAAAACCGCTGCGCACTTTTCCGGATCATGCGCCGCGGCTTGAACCGGCGGGGGGAATGGTTAGTTTTGGGGACTGGCGAATCGATCATTTTCGCCCTCCCTCAAGACGAAAATGCCGACATTTACCCCGCATCAGGATGCCGCCCTCAACGCCGTTGCCGACTGGCTCAAGGCAAAGCCCGGCCGTAACGGCACGCCGCCGATCTTCCGGCTGTTCGGCTTTGCCGGAACCGGCAAGACGACGCTGGCGCGGCATATCGCCGACGGCGTCGACGGCGAGGTGAAGTTTGCCGCCTTCACCGGCAAGGCGGCGCTCGTCATGCGCAACAAGGGTTGCGACAACGCCTCCACCATCCATTCGCTGATCTACCGCGCCCGTGAATCCGGCGAGGAGCAGCCGAGCTTCGAACTGTGGGACGATGCGCCGGCCTCGAAGGCGAAGCTAATCGTGATCGACGAATGCTCGATGGTCGATGCCGAACTCGGCCGCGACCTGATGTCGTTCGACTGCCCGCTGCTCGTGCTCGGAGACCCCGCACAGTTGCCGCCGATCCAGGGCGGCGGCTTCTTCACCAATACCGAGCCCGACGCGATGCTGACCGAGGTGCATCGCCAGGCGCAGGACGATCCGATCGTGCGGATGTCGATGGACATCCGCGAGGGTCGGGAGCTCGAAATCGGCCGCTATGGCGAGAGCGAGGTGGTCTCGCGCAAGGAGCTCGATCCTGACCGCGTCATGAGCGCCGACCAGATCCTGGTCGGCCGCAACAACACCCGCCGCGCCTACAACATGCGCGTGCGCCAGCGCCAGAATATCGAAGACCAGTTTCCGGTCGCCGGCGACAAGCTGGTGTGCCTGCGCAACAACCGCAAGAAGGGCCTGTTCAATGGCGGCCTGTGGCGCGTGAAGTCGCGCAACACCTCGCGCTCGAAGTCGCGGATCCTCAGCATGCGGCTGTCGCCGGACGAGGACTTCGGTCACAAGGTGACGAAGGTCTCGGTGCGCGCGGATTGCTTCGAGGGCGGCGTCGAGCAGATCGCCTGGGAGCAGCGCAAGCCCTATGACGAGTTCGACTACGGCTACGTGCTGACCGTGCACAAGTCGCAGGGCTCGCAATGGGACGATGTCGTGCTGTTCGACGAGAGCTTTGCGTTCCAGGACAGCCGCGCCAGGTGGCTGTACACGGGCATCACAAGGGCGGCGAAGCGGCTGAGCGTGGTGGTGTAAAGCTCCACTGCCGTAGGACCTCCTACCCACGGTCAAGGGATGCGTCCCGAACGGACATTGGGTCGCAAGGGGGCTAGGGTCGGTTGGCTTTCCTTTCTCACCCGCTGCTTCTTCGCAAGGTGTATGCTTGAGGCGTCGATGAGGTTTCTCTGAGAGGGATACATGAGACGGCGCGATTTCGTCGCCGCACTTGGCACTGCGGCTACCTGGCCGCTCGCAGCGCGTGCGCAGCAACCTGCGAAGATGAAGCGGATCGCTTTCGTTAGTTCGGCGGGCACCGGTAGCCGAACAAGCGCAAACTACCGCGCTTTTTTCGAAGAGCTAAACCGCCATGGCTATGTTGAAGGCCAAAACCTCGGGGTGGACAGGTACTCAGGAGAAGGGCGAGCGCGCTATGCCGAGTTGGCCCGCAATGTCGTCAACACGCATCCCGACCTGATTGTGGTGTCGGGCGGCCGTCTCTCGCTGGACTTCAAAATGGCGACGACCACGATCCCGCTCGTGACGGTGATCATCGATCCGATTGCAATGGGACTTACGGCAAGCATCGCGCGGCCGGGTGGCAACATCACAGGCGTTGCTATTGCTGGCGGATTGGAGATCATCGGAAAACGTTTGGGCTTGCTGGTCGAGGCGATGCCGAAACTGTCCACCGTCGGCTACCTTGCATCGCAACCATTCTGGGAAGATCAAAGAGGCGCGACAGTGCGAGAAGCCGCCAAACAGGCAGGCGTTTCATTGTCTCCGGCCATGCTGAGCGCTTTTAACGAAGCAGAGTACCAGCGCGTCTTCAGATCGATGGAACAAGATCGAGCGGATGCGCTCATGGTGTCTGATGAACCCGAGAACACCATCAATGTCGAGGTGATTGTCGAATTGGTTACGAAAAGCCGGATTCCTGCAATTTATCCGTTCCGCGAATATGTCGATGTTGGCGGGCTGATGGCTTACTCAATCGACCTGAAGGACACTTTTCGCCGCCTCGCCAGCCTCACCGTTGAAATTCTTGGAGGTGCCAATCCGGGTGATATTCCTTTCTATCAGCAGACCAGATTCGCGCTGATCATCAATCTCAAAACCGCGAAAGCGCTCGGCCTCGAAATGCCTGCGATGCTGCTCGGCCACGCGGACGAGGTGATCGAGTGACGTCGCTTATTGGCCCATCTGACCTCGTGCAGCGTCCGCTTTCCTTCCGCTATTGAGAGCATAGCGGACGTCGTTCAAGGGGGGCGAGCAGATCGCCTGGGAGCAGCGCAAGCCCTATGACGAGTTCGACTACGGCTACGTGCTGACCGTGCACAAGTCGCAGGGCTCGCAATGGGACGATATCGTGCTGTTCGACGAGAGCTTTGCGTTCCAGGACAGCCGCGCCAGGTGGCTGTACACGGGCATCACAAGGGCGGCGAAGCGGCTCAGTGTGGTGGTGCTGTAGGGTGGGCAAAGGCGCGAAGCGCCGTGCCCACCATCCATCCAAATGCGCGGAGAAATGGTGGGCACGCTTCGCTTTGCCCACCCTACGAAATCCCTCATTTGCCCGCCACGAAGTAAAAATCCTCGCTGCCGGGCGGCGAGCCGTAGGTGAAGGGTTGCTGCCCGTGCTTGGTCTGGAGCCAGACGTCGTCACGGACGATGTCGAAGAGCTTGCGGACCTCCACATTCGGCTGCCGCACATCGCGGGCGAGCGCAAGCGCGAACGGGCTGTCGTTGCCGTCGCCGTCCATCGCGGTCTCGCCGTGCTTGGCGGCGTAGACCACCATGAAACCCACACTGGGCTCGATGTTGGAAAAACCCTTGTCGACCAGCTTGAGCGCCAGCGTGTGCTGCATGGTCGGCGCGAAGGGATTGTCGCGACAGGCATCAAGGATCACGAGCCGCAGCTTGTGCGCGCCGCCGACCGCCGCGATCACCTGCTCCAGCGCCACGGCTTCGGTCTCCGCGTCCTTGTCGACCGCGAGCCTTGCATCGACCGGCACGAGGTAGTTGACGCCGCCGATCTCGAAGCCATGCCCGGCATAGTAAACCACCGCCCAATCGGCCTTCTCCGCATCCGCCGCAAAGCTGCGCAGCGTCTCGAAGAACTGGTCCCGGGAAAGATCAGTCGAGATCGTGACGGTCTGGAAGCCGACGTCGCGTAGCGCACTGGCGATCAGCTTGGCGTCGCGCGGCGGATTGGCGAGCGCATGAACGTTGCGGTAGGCGCCGTTGCCGATCACCAGCGCCACTCGGCGCAGCGTCGAGCGCGTCGAAGGCGTCTTGGGCTCGAGCACGGCCAGGCGGCTCCGCGCGCCGGTGCGCGCCATCGCGACGTCGATCTCGTCGAACGGGGTGAGCGCAAAGGCGGCGGCGCGGTAGTCGGCGCGCGCCTGCGCGCGATCCTGCTTGCGCTCGAACACCTGGCCGCGGCCGGCATGGGCGCGGACGTTGTTCGGATTCATCTCGAGGATGGCGTTGTAGTCGTTCAGCGCGGAATCGAGGTCGCCCTTGGCGAGGTAGGCATCAGCGCGGTTGGCGAGCGCATACTGGTTCTTCGGCTGCTTGCCCAGGACGTTGTTGCAATCGGCGAGCGCCTCGTCGAAGCGCCGCATCGCGGCAAAGGTCACGCAGCGATGGTTAGGAATTTGCAGCGCATTCGGATCGATCTTCTGCGCGTCGGCAAAGTCGGCGAGCGCACCGTCGAAATTCTTCATGAAGGTCCGCGTCCGCGCGCGGTTGGTGTGACCGACCAGCAGATTGGGCGTGTATTTGATGGCGAGATTGAAATCGTCGAGCGCGCTCTGGAGCGCGCCCTTGCGCAAGTACAGCGTGCCGCGATCATTGTAGGCACCGCCATAGTTGGGGCGCTTCTGGAGGACGAGGTTGTAGTCGGCCATCGCCAGATCGTCCTGGCCCTTGCGCTGGTGGGCCTGGGCCTGGCCGTCGAGCGCGACCATGTTGTCGGGATCGGCGTCGCGCGCCGCGGCGAAGGCTTCGAGGGCGTGGTCGAAGTCGCGCTTGTTCAGAAGCGTGAAGCCCCGCACGGTCAGCGCGATGGACTTGTCCTTCCCGGTCACGCGGTCCGAGCCGAGCAGGTTTTCGCAGGCTGTGAACCGCGTCGGCAGGTCGATCTTGCGCTCGCGGCAGGTCTCGAGATCGTCGCCAAGCTGGGGGTCGGCCAGGACGGCCGGCGCAGATGACAGCAGGATGAGAAGGATCAGGGAAACGACGCGCAACATTTTCGTCGAACAAGCTCCACCGCCACTCATTCTATGTCGGTCATCCAAGAGAGGGGTTCATCCCGGCCCGATTTTCCGCGTTCCGGCGACGCTAGCATGGCTTCTTCACGGGCTCGTGTCTGCCAGCGCGTAACATCCGGCCCGCGCGCCCGTATCTTGGGCAGGCCCGAAAGCGGCGGCCTGCCGGGCTGTTCGCCCGGCCCCAACCACCCTAGACTGTCGCTACCGACCGAACGAGGATCCGCCATGAGCCGACCCGCCTTCCATTCCCTCCCTCTGCTCGCCGCCACCGCCACGCTGGCGCTGGCCTTCGCCGCGCCTTCGCGGGCTGCGGAAGATGCGGTGGTGATCCCTGCCCCCGCCGTCGACGCTGCGCCCACAAGCGGTATCCAGACCGCGGTCGTGGCCGGCGGCTGCTTCTGGGGCGTTCAGGGCGTGTTCCAGCACACCGCCGGCGTCGTCAACGCGGTCTCCGGCTATGCCGGCGGCACCAAGGCGAGCGCCGACTATCACACGGTCTCGTCGGGCACGACTGGCCACGCAGAGTCCGTCGAGATCAAATACGATCCGAAGAAGATCTCCTACGGCAAGATCCTCCAGATCTTCTTCTCCGTCGTGCACGATCCGACCCAGCTCAACCGCCAGGGCCCCGACACAGGCACGCAATATCGCTCGGCGATCTTCACCACCTCCGACGAGCAGAAGAAGATCGCGGACGGCTACATCGCGCAGCTCAATGCCGCCAGGGTCTTCAGCAAGCCGATCGTGACCAAGGTCGGCGCGCTGGAGGCGTTCTATCCGGCGGAGGCCTATCACCAGGATTATCTGACGTTGCATCCGAACCAGCCCTACATCGCCTACAACGACATCCCGAAGGTCGAGAACCTGAAAAAGCTGTTCGCGGATAACTATATCGAGAAGCCGACGCTGGTCAGCGCCAGCAAGGCCACCAACTGATTGCAAAGTCACTAGCTAAACGGGAGATCCATGCCCGACACCAAGACACCCACGAACGAAACCAAGGTCGCCAAGAGCGAGGAGCAGTGGCGGCGCGAGCTCACGCCGATGCAGTATGCGGTACTCCGCGAAAAGGCGACCGAGCGTCCCTTCTCGGGCGAGTACGAGCACGACCACCGCGCCGGCACCTACGTTTGCGCCGGCTGCGGCAACGTGCTGTTCGAGTCCGACGCCAAATTCGATTCCGGCTGCGGCTGGCCGAGCTTCACCCAGCCGGCGGTCGAGAGCCATATCGACGAGGAAACGGACTCAAGCCACGGCATGATCCGCACCGAGGTGCTGTGCTCCAATTGCAGCGGCCATCTCGGCCATGTCTTCGCCGACGGCCCGGCGCCCACGGGCCTGCGCTACTGCATCAATTCGGCGGCGCTGAAGCTCAAGCCGAGATAATGGCAAGAGCCGGGTTCCGGCATGGAACCCGGCGGCCGGATGTGCTTTTCTCTTCTGACGGTGCGGCCGGAGGCGCATTCCGGCGGACCGTCAGGGAGGACGCCATGACCCTCGGAACCATCCTGATCATCCTGGTGATTATCTACCTCCTGGGCGGCATGTCCGGCCGATTTGGCGGCTATGGCTATGGCATGGGCCATTCCGGCATGGGGATTGGCGGCGTGGTCCTGGTGGTGCTGATCGTGCTGCTGCTTCTTGGCAAGCTGTAAACCATCCAAGCTATTGAATTTATTAAACTTATTTCCTTTGCGTGGCTGCCATGCGTGGATTCATCATCTCCGTTCGCAGGGGTCGCATTTCCGTCAAATCGGCCTATATTAGAGGGCGAAAATGCCATGGCCGCCCGATTGCGGCCCGCGCTCAACAAACCCCACACGCGCCTGTAACCGAAGAAGATCACGAGGTCTTTGACCATGCGTCCACTGCGTCCGTTCAACTTCAATACCTCCGCCGAGCTTTTCCCCGCCGCGATCCGCAAGAAGAAGCGTGCGGGCTTCACCTATCGGCGGTTCGGCACCGCGGCCGAAGCCGTGCGCTTTGCGATCGAGGAATTGCCGACGGACTCACTGAACGGCGCGTACCTCCAGGTCGAAGAAGCTCGCTTCGACCAGAATGGCATCCGCTCGCTCTATGAGAGCGAGGCGTTCCCGCTGCCGCGCCGCCGCAAGCCGGCCGCGAACACCGACGCCGACGCGGCGTAAGCTTTTCTCATCCTCCGATGCGCAATGAGCGCGGTAGCCGAAAGGTTACCGCGCTTTTCGCGTCTAAAGCGCAATGAGATCAGGATGAATCGTCATCGCGCTTTAGGCTGTTGTTTGAGCATGATCTCCGCGCAAACGCGTACCGCGTTTGTCGCGAGGGAAAACCGCTCCACACTTTGCGCTAACGCGGCGCTCCGGTCCGGATCATGCTCTAGCGCGGCTGCTTGTCCAGCCAGCGGCGCAACAGGCGGACGTTGCGCATGTTGGCGCGGAACATGACGTCGAAGGCATCGCCTGCGAACGGCACCATGCCGACCACGCCGTCGACCGCGACATTGCCGAGCATCCGCGCCGTGATGTACCAGGGCGCGCCCAGCGCGCGGGCCTCGCGCACCAGCCACAGCGAGATCGCTGTTGTGATGATGTCGCCGATGACAGGGATCAAGCCGATCAGGCCGTCGATGCCGTAGCGGATATTGGTGCCGGGCAGGATGAAGGCGACGTCGAGCAGCTTTGCGATCGCCTCGAGCCGCGCCAGCCGCTGCTCGCGCGTCAGATTGCCGAACGGATTGGTTTGGCCAAATTCTTGGCCGAACTCTTGGCCGAATTCGCGAAAGCCCTCTCCGAGCGTCTCGGGACGGATCTCGCGGCCGTCCTGATCGATGATCGGCCCACGGGCCTCATCGCCCGAGAAGGCCGCGCGCGAGGTCCTCCCCGAGCGGGGACGGCGCGTTGCAAGAATATCGTCGTCAGACATCGTCATTCGTTGAGCGTCATCGCTTGGGCAAACGCGCATGCGCCGCTTCGGTTGCTGCGCCGCGCCCAATCGCCGCCCCTGCCCTCAGGTTGGCGCCGGAGCCGGTTGCGACTCCTCGACATATTTATGCACGAGCCAGGACGAAATCACGCTCGGCACGAAACCGACGAGGCCATAGAGGATCCATTGCACCGCGCCGGAATCCGCCCCGCGCGAGCCATAGGTGATAGCGGCGAGCACGAACGCGAACAGGCCAACCAGCAGCATCCGCAGCACCGGCCCGATCCGCTTGATGTGGACCAGAATGTCGTCGACCGCGCCGATCATCAGCGAGGGAAGGAAGCCGAACAAATAGCTGTATTGCAGTGTCTTGAAGAACACCACGAACAGCTTGCCGACCTCGCCCAAATTGGTCTGGGCCCAATAGCCGGACTGGTAGGTCGTCGTCAGCAGCAGGAGGAATCCACCGACAAACGGGCCCACCAGCGCAAAAACCAGATAGCGTTTCATCAATTACCCCTCACCTCAAGACCCGCCCCGTTATAGCAGCGCCCTGAGAAGCTTGGATAGCCGGGGCGGGGCGGCCGGGGAACAAGTGGCAGGCCGCCGGGTTCTGTGAACGGACCACATGTCTGCCCTTTCAGGAGATTGGATTTGGCCATGCGTTGGATCACCCTGTTCCTGGCAACGATTACGCTCACCGCATCCGGCCTCACAAGCCCGCCGGCATTCGCGCAAGGTCATGCTGGAACCCCAGGAGAGCAGCAGGCCTGCTCGCGCGACGCCGAGCGCCTGTGCCGCAAGGATCTCGGCAATGACGGGGCGGTCCAGTCCTGCCTCCAGGCGAACCGGGCCAGGCTCTCGCGCTCCTGCCGCAAGGTGTTCGAGAGCCACGGCATGTAAGGCGCTTGCGGCGCCCTAAGCGCGATGACGATTCATCCTGACCTCATCGCGCCTTAAGACGGAGATGCCACGATGCTGCGCGACGAACAGCTCGCGATCCTCAGGGACATTAGCCAGTCCATCGCCTTCGCCGACGACCGCCATGGCGAGATCGAGGAGCTCATCATCGAAGGCTATGTCATGAAGGACGGAGACCTGTTCGAGCTGACGTCCAAAGGCGTCACGGCGATCGAGGAGCATGCCGCGGCTCTCGCTGACGCGCCCTCGGCGCGTGCGTGAGGCAAGCGTTGCCGTGACGAACGCGCAACAATCGTGAAATCGTTCACACGAACCATTGAAGCTTCGCAGCATTCGCGCATAATCGAATTGGGGCGGCGCAGCACTTTCGATTCGAAATCTCAAGCGTAATCGAGCAACCACACCGGGGGCATCTCCCCGCGTGTCGGACCTGACGTGCGGCAGCGCAAGCCGCGTGCGGCGCCTCCAATGCACAAGCGGCCAACACCGCCAAAATCTTGGGGATGCATCTCACATGTCTAGTTACCGGATCGGGAAGATCGCCACTTTCGCCGCCATTGCCGCAACTGCCACCGTGCTTCACGCCGCACCCGGCCTCGCCTTCTCGTCCGAGGCGCAACAGATGTGCACCAGCGACGCCATGCGGCTGTGCGCCAGCGAAATCCCCTACATCTCCCGGGTCACTGCCTGCATGGTCCGCAACAAGCACCATGTCAGCCCGGGCTGCCGCGCCGTGATGGACCGCGAGGCCGCCGCCGCGCGCAAGCGGGAAGCTGCCGCGAACTGATCCCTCGCGCGCACTGCAAGTTGAGCGGCGTCCTGTCGCGATCGACGCTATGCTGAGGCCCGGCCAAGAGAGCTGGAGCAACAGACATGGCGAAGATTTGGGCGAGGATCCTGATCGCGGGCGGCTGGCGGCAATCCCTTATCCCGGCGAGCACAGCCGCCTTGCTGGCACTGGCGCCTTGCGCGGCGCCCGCCCAGCAGGCCGGCGTCAACTTTCCGGATGGCCCCGGCAAGAACACCGTCGTCGGCATCTGCGGCTCCTGCCACGACATCGGCCGGCTCACGGCGGGCTACTCGCCCGAAGGCTGGCACACCGTCATCCGCATGATGCAGAATTTTGGCGCGCCGATCCCGCCGGAGGAGGTCGCCGGGATCACCGACTATCTCATCAAGAGCTTTCCGGAACGGCCACGGCCGGCGGCAGCGCTGATCGCCGGCGACACGCAGATCGACATCAAGGAGTGGCCGGTCGCCACCGAGGGCTCGCGGCCGCACGATCCGCTCGCCGCTCGTGACGGATCGCTGTGGTACTCGGGCCAGCTCGCCAACGTGCTCGGCCGCCTCGATCCCGCCAGCGGCGCGATCCGCGAATACAAGCTCAATCCGCAGACCGGTCCGCACGGGCTGAAGGAGGACAAGCACGGCAACATCTGGTTCACCGGCAATTTCGCCGGGCTGATCGGCAGGCTCGATCCGAAGACCGGCGACGTCAGGGAGTACCGGCTGCCGGATGCATCGGCCAAGGACCCGCATACGCTCGTCTTCGACCATGACGGCATCATCTGGTTCACCGTGCAAGGCGGCAACAAGGTCGGGCGCCTTGATCCAACGAGCGGCGAGATCAGGCTCGTCACGCCGCCGACGGCGAACGCGCGGCCCTACGGCATCGTGGTGAATGCGAAGAACGCCGTCTGGTTCGTCGAGTTCGGCGCACCGAAGATCGCAACCATCGATTCGAAGACGATGGAGATCCGCGAGTACCTGTTGCCGGATGCGGCCGCCCGCCCGCGCCGGCTCGCTGTCGGCCCCGACGATGCGATCTGGTATGTCGATTTCGCTCGCGGCTTTCTCGGCCGGCTCGATCCCACAACGGGCATGGTGAAGGAATGGGCTTCACCGAGCGGGCCGAAGTCGCAGCCTTACGGCATCGTCTTCACCAAGGGCGCAGTCTGGTACAGCGAGTCCGCCGCAAAACCCAACACCATCGTCCGCTTCGATCCCGCAAGCGAGAAATTCCAGAGCTGGGCGATCCCCGGCGGCGGCGACATCGTCCGCAACATGGACGTCGACCGCAACGGCAACCCGGTGCTGGCCAACAGCCTCGTCAACAAGGTGGGCGTGGTGGAGATCGGCGGGACGGGGCACTAGGTTCTGCGGTCATTCGAGGGCGCGCGAAGCGTGAACCCGGAATGACGAAAGCGGTTGAAGTGTTCCCTACTCCCCCCACGCCGCGAACGCGTCGTTGAAGGCGCGCTCGCCGGGGGCACCCTTCTCGATGGCGATGATGGCGCGACGCTGGTTGGCGTAGACCAACGGCACGTCGAACCAGGAGCGCTCCTTCAGGAGCTGGACGTTGCGCGCGCGATCGGCATCGACGTTGGAGAGGCCGACCAGGAAGAAGCCGTCGGTGACCTTGACTGCGAGGCCCGCGAGCGGCGTGCCGCGCGCCTGCTCGTTCGACTTCATCAGGATGCCAGGCACGTTGGCGACGCCGCCACCGGGGAAGTCCGGCGGCAGGATGAAGGTCAGCTCTGCGGTGTGGCTCGCCGGCAGCGATGAATCCGTGTTGCGACGGAACGACATCGTCATCTTGAACTTGCGGTCGGGGATGTCGATGTCGGCGCGCACGGCGACGTCGGCCTTCTGATTGCCCGAGGCCTTGATCGGCTCGGTCCGCCAGACCACGGTGCCGACATATTGCTTGCCCTTGGGATCGGACGGATCCTCGTCATAGAGCACGACCTTCTGCGCCACCGGCGCGGCCGGCTGCTCGGTCGACGAGGGCTGGCCGACGCGATCCGGGATCTTCGGCTTCGGCGCCGGCTGCGACGTATCCTTCGGCGCCTCGACGACCTGCGTCTGGGATGGCTTGAACAGGCCGCTCACGGTCTGCACCGCCTGCTTGCCCCAGAGGATGCCGGCACCGACCAGGATCAGCACGATGCCGACGGCGATCGCGCTCTTGAACGGGAAGGTGGAGCCGGAGCGGCGCTTCTTGGTGTCGCGGTCGAGGACCGGGATGTGCGGGCGCGGCGCGGACGGCCGGGGCGCGTAGCGCTCGGCTTCCTCGATCGACTCGTCATAGGAATACGGAACGTCCGGCGGCTCCCCGCCGCGGTTCTCCAGATTCGGCTCGAGCCGGTCGAACTCCGGCGAGGGCGACGGCACGTTGGCGTAGGTGCGGCGCGCGGCGCGGTTGGCTTGCGCTGCGGCCCGGCCGAGATCGTCGGCATCCGCGGTGATGTCGCGAAAGCCGCGAACGCCCGGCGCCTGCGGTGGTGCGCCCTCCGGGGGACGGCGCGAGGTGGAGCGATCGCGCGCCGCAGGCGGCGCCGGCGGCGGCTCGGGCATCGGGGGCGGAGCCTGCGGGCGCGGAGGACGCGACTGGCGCTGGGCGTCGCGGTCTCCGAGATCGTCCCCGCCAAGCGGGGGACGCTCGTTGCGCGACGGCGGCGGCGCCGCGGGACGCGGGGGGCGCGGTGCGGGCGATGAGGCCGAAGGCGGCGCAACGGGCAGAGCGCCCTCGGCGGCGCGGGCACTGGCCCGACGGAAGGCATCACCACTGCCGCCGCCGGTGCGGGGGCCGCCGCCCGGGCGCGAGGCCTCGCGGGCGCGCTGGGCGGCTTCCGATTCGACCTTGCGGACGGCCTCTTCCAGCGACAGGCGCTCGCGCGTGATCTCGGATTCGGAGAGCGGTGGCTGCACGCTGCGGAGCTGCGCGATCAGCGCCGTGCGCGCCCGTTCATAGAGCGCGCGGCGGCTTTCGCCGGGAGCATTGGGGTCCAGGGCGGCAATAGCACGGGCGATTAGCGGATAGTAATCAGCCATTTCAACTCAACTATGCGCCTGTCCCGGTAAGATATCGTTAAGCCTCAAACGGGTTTTGTACCAGAATAGTATCTTCACGTTCGGGGCTCGTGGAAAGAAGTGCGACCGGGCAGCCCACCAGTTCCTCGATCCGGCGCACATATTTGATCGCCTGGGCCGGCAGATCCGCCCAGGAGCGGGCATTTGCGGTCGGCTCCTTCCAGCCTTCGATGGTCTCGTAGATCGGCTCGACCCGGGCCTGCGCGCCCTCGCCGGCCGGCAGGTGGTCGATCTCCTTGCCGTCCAGCCGATAGCCGGTGCAGACCTCGATCGACTCGAAGCCGTCGAGAATGTCGAGCTTGGTCAGCGCCAGCCCGTTGATGCCGCAGGTCCGCACGGTCTGGCGAACCAACACGGCGTCGAACCAGCCGCAGCGACGCTTGCGCCCAGTATTGACCCCGAACTCGCGGCCACGGCGGCCGATCTCCTCGCCGATCTCGTTCGTGAGCTCGGTCGGAAACGGCCCCTGGCCGACCCGGGTCGTATAGGCCTTGCAGATGCCGAGCACATAGCCGACGCCGTTCGGACCGAGGCCGGTTCCGGTCGCGGCCTGGGCCGCCACCGTGTTCGACGAGGTGACGTAAGGATAGGTGCCATGGTCGACGTCGAGGAGGGCGCCCTGTGCACCTTCGAACAGGATACGCTTGCCTTCGCGGCGCTTGATGTCGAGCAGCCGCCACACCGTCTCGGCATAGGGCAGGAGCTGCGGCGCCAGCGCGGTCAGATCGCGCAGGATGGCGGCCGCGTCGAACTCCTCCAGATTGAGGCCGCGGCGCAGCGCGTTGTGATGCGCCAGCAGACGGTCGATCTTGTGCGGGAGCGTGTCGAGGTCGGCGAGGTCCATCAGCCGGATCGCGCGACGGCCGACCTTGTCCTCATAGGCGGGGCCGATGCCGCGGCGCGTGGTGCCAATCGCGGTCGCCGAATTGGAACTCTCGCGAAGTGCGTCGAGTTCGCGATGCAATGGCAGGATCAGGGTGACGTTCTCTGCCACGCGCAAATTCTCCGGGCCGACCGCGACGCCCTGACCGCGCAGCTTGGCAACCTCGTCGAGGAAGGCCTGCGGATCGAACACCACGCCGTTACCTATCACCGACAGTTTCGACGATCGCAGCACACCGGAGGGCAGGAGCGCGAGCTTGTAGGTCTCGCCGTTGATGACCAGCGTATGGCCGGCGTTATGGCCGCCCTGGAAACGCGCGACGATGTCGGCCTGCTCCGACAACCAGTCGACGATCTTGCCTTTTCCCTCGTCGCCCCACTGGGCGCCGACGACGACAACATTGGCCATTCGCGGGTATTCCCTATGCAAGATTTAGATGCGCCCAGCCAATCCACGGCCGGGGGCCGCTCGCATGCGAGGCAGCCAACCGGATATCGGAAGCAGCCTCTCTAGGCAAGCAAGAACGGGGCCTTTTCGAGGCCTAAAGCGCGATCCAAGCCTTTGATATCCCCTTAAAATCCGGAAAGGTTCTGGACCGCGCCGGCAAGCTCGGGAACCGCTGAATTAACGCATCAACCGCTCCGTTCGCCGGTTGCCTAAGGGATGGCTGTCACCTCCACCCCTTACCTTTTGCAGGCCATAACGCCTCTTTCGGACATGCCGTGACGGAACCATCGGGAAACCAGGCCAGCCAGTTCTGGCGCCTTTCAGCCGACGCGCTCGCCCGGCAGCTCGGCCGCGGCTTGCAGGGGCTGGCCACGCATGATGCCACCGAACGACTCAGCCGCTTCGGCCCGAACAGCGACGCGCCGCCGCGCATCGAGGCCGCGATGCGCGCGATCGTGCGACGGCTCTTCGAGCCCTTGTCGCTGATCCTGCTGGTCGCCGGCATCATCTCGATGCTGACCGGCGACGACATCGGCGGGCTGATCATCGTGCTGATCCTGACGCTGTCGATCGGGCTCGACACCATCCAGGAAGGACATGCAGTCCGGGCCGCCGAAATCCTCCGCCGCTCGGTGGCGCTGAAGGCCGAGGTCAAGCGCGACGGCGCGTTCTGCCAGATCGACGTCGAGCAGGTCGTGCCCGGCGACATCCTGCGCATCCGTGCCGGCGACATCATCCCGGCGGACGCGCTGATCATCGACAGCACGGCGTTGCTGTTTGCCGTTGCGCTTGCGGTCGGGCTGACGCCGGAGCTGCTGCCGATGATCACCACGGTGACCTTGTCGCGCGGCGCATGGCCCGCCGCAAGGTGATCGTCAAGCGCCTCGCGGCGATCCACGACCTCGGCGCCATGACGGTGCTGTGCACGGACAAGACGGGCACGCTGACCTCGGCCGAGATCACGCTTGCGCAGAGTCTCGACGCCTGCGGCAAGGTGGATGCGCGCGCTGCAAAGCTCGGTGCCATTGCGGCTTCGCTCGGCGGCGACCGCGGCTCGCTCGATGCGGCGCTGGTCGCCGGCTGCGTGGGCGCCGCGCAAGGCTGGACACTCGCGGGCCGCCAGGCGTTCGATTTCTCCCGGCGATTGGGATCGGTGCTGGCGAGCGGTCCCGAAGGCGCGCTGCTGATCGTCAAGGGCGCGCCGGAGGCAGTGCTCGAACTCTGCACGATCGACGATGCCACCCGCTCAACAACCTGCTCTACGATCTCTCCGAGCTCGGCATTCCCTTTGACCGCGTCTCGGCGCAGGCAACCGCGCAGCCGCAGGTGTGGAGCATGTCGCGCCTGGTGCGCTTCGCCGCGATCATGGGCCCCCTGTCGTCGGTGTTCGATTTCCTGACCTTTGGATCCGCACCGGGCGGAAGAGTTGAAGCGAGGGTTCCCCGCGCATCGAAGCCGCGCATGGACGCGATGCGCCGGGCCCCATTGATATCAGGTCGATTTCCGTGTCTGTGAGCGGGCCGGGAATGACCCGGCCCGGGGCGCACCACCGGGTCGGACGCCCCGGCGCATGAACCGGGGCCATAACAATCACAATGTCCGCCGCCGACCAGACCACGCGCCTTGCCGCACCCGACCGGCACTGGATCGCCAACCAGCCTTATCTCCTGCTCAGCATCACCGCGCTGTGCTGGGCCGGCAATGCCATTGTCGGTCGGCTTGCCGCCGGCCACATCCCGCCGGTGACGCTGTCCTTCCTACGCTGGCTCTTCGCCTTCCTTTTGGTGCTGCCGTTTGCCTGGACGCATCTGGTCAAGGACTGGCCGGCGATCCGCCGCAAGCTCGGCCTGATGATCGTGCTGTCGATCACCGGCATCGGCGCCTTCAACACGCTGCAATATTGGGCGCTGGAGCATACGCAGGCGCTGAACACGCTGCTGCTGCAATCGGCTGCCCCGCTGGTCGTGGCGCTGTGGTCGCTGATCATCCTGGGCGTCCGGCTCACGGCGATGCAGGCCTTGGGCGTTTTGCTCTCGCTGTGCGGCGTGCTGACCATCCTCTTGCATGGCGATCTCACCACACTCTCCAACATCGAGTTCAACAAGGGCGACCTGATCTTCATGGTCGCCCTGGTGATCTTCGCGCTCTATTCGGTGCTGACGTTGAAGCGGCCCGCGATCCACGGCCTGTCATTTCTTGCCTTCACCTTCGGCTGCGGCGCGGCGTGCCTTATGCCGCTGGAGATATGGGAGTTGTCGGCCCGTCCCGTGATGAAGCTCGATCTGCCGAACATTCTGACACTGGTTTATGTCGCGGTGTTTCCCTCGACGCTCGCCTATCTCTGCTTCAACCGAGGCGTTGCGCTGATCGGCGCCAATCGCGCCGCGCCGTTCTTCCACGTGGTGCCGGTGTTCGGCTCGATCATGGCGATGATCTTCCTGGGTGAACTGCCGCAGGCCTTCCATTTCATCGGCTTTGCGCTGGTACTGTCGGGCGTATTCGTGGCCTCGCGCAAGCAGGCGAGCTGAGTTCGACTTTTCTTTCTTCCTTCTCCCCTTGTGAGAAGGTGGCATAGGCGGCCTTCGGCCGCCGTTCTTAAGAGAACGCCGAAGTGCAGCTTCGGCTATCGCGCCGGATGAGGGGTTGCTTCCGCGAGTTCAATCGCGAAAGATTCGCAGGCGGATAGAGACCCCTCGCCCGTCTCGCCGCTGCGCGGCGAGCCACCCTCTCCCACAAGAGGAGAGGGTGAGATCAAGCGCCGATGTTCAACATATTAACCGCCAAAGCCACCTCCGTGATCTCCACTGCATTGTAGCATTGCGGCGATGGGACTTGTGGTGCGGCTGTAATCCGGCGCAAGTTCCTCACGAAAACCAATGACGATCGCTTCGCCCGCGCCATCGGCCTCGAATCCGGCCGGCTGGCTCAACAACCAGCCCTATCTGCTGCTGAGCCTGAGCTCGCTGTTCTGGGCCGGCAACATCGTGCTCGCGCGCCATGTCGGCGCGCATGTACCGCCGCTCACATTGACCACGATCCGCTGGTTCGGCGTCTTCCTCATCCTGCTGCCATTTTCGTGGCCGCATCTGAGGCGCGACTGGAAGGCATTGCGCGCGCATCTGCCGCTGATGCTGTTCCTGTCGCTGGTCGGCTTCGCCTTCAACAACGCGATCTCGTTCTGGGCCCTGCAATATACGGAGGCGCTGAATGCGCTGCTGATCCAGTCGGCCGGACCCTTGTTCGTGGCGCTGTGGTCGCTGGTGCTGTTCGGCGTCCGCCTGACGGCCGCACAGCTCGCCGGCATCGCGATCTCGCTGCTCGGCGTCCTCATCATCATCCTGCGCGGCGATCTCGCGGCGCTAGCCGGCATCAGCTTCAACCGGGGCGACATCATGTTCGCCTCCTCGCTGGTGGCGTTCGGGCTCTATTCCGCCTTCATCCCGCGCCGGCCAAAAATCCATCAGCTCTCCTTCCTGTCCTTCACCACCTGCTGCGGGGCGATGATGCTGCTGCCGGCCGCGGTGTGGGAGTTCTCCGCGGGCAACGTCTTGAAGCTGGATGCGACGACGTTGGCGACATTCGCCTACATCCTGATCTTCCCCTCGACGCTCGCCTATCTCTTCTTCAATCGCGGCGTGGCGCTGATCGGACCGAACCGTGCCGCACCGTTCTTTCATCTGGTGCCGGTGTTCGGCTCGGCGATGGCGATCCTCCTGCTCGGCGAAAGGCTGCAACTCTTCCATCTCGTCGGCTACGCGCTGGTGCTCGCCGGCGTCGTGATCGCATCGCGGCAGGGCTCGGCGTCGAAATAATTCCGCGCTGAGGGATCACGGCCAGTTGTGATGCTCTCGTAGGGTGGGCAGAGCGAAGCGTACCCACCATCAAGCATCCAAGGCCTCGAAAGAAGCGGTGGGCACGACGCTTGCGCGTCTTTGCCCACCCTACGAAATCATCGCGGATATCACGCGGCCCGCACCTTGGCGAGGAAGCCGTCGACGGCGCTTCGCAGTGCGCCGGACTGATTGTCGAGCTCGCGTGCGTTCGACAGGACGTCGGAGGCTGCCGTACCCGTCGCCTTGGCCGCCGAGGTCACGCTGCCGATATGGGCGTTGATCTCGCTGGAGCCGGCTGCGACCGACTGGATGTTGCGGGCGATCTCGCGCGTCGCCTCGCCCTGCTGCTCGATCGACGCAGAGATGCCCGCGGTAATCTCGCTCATCTCGGCGATCGTCTGGGTAATGCCAGCAATGGCGGCGACCGCGTCGCTGGTCGAGGTCTGCATCGCTGCGACCTGGGCGGAGATTTCCTCGGTGGCCTTCGCGGTCTGGTTGGCGAGCGCTTTGACCTCGGAGGCGACGACCGCGAAGCCGCGACCGGATTCGCCGGCGCGCGCCGCTTCGATGGTGGCGTTGAGCGCGAGCAGGTTGGTCTGCGCCGCGATCGAGTGGATGAGCTTGACGACCTCGCCGATCTTCTCGGCGCCGGAGGACAGCACCTGCACGGTGGTGTTGGTGCGCTCGGCGTCGCTGACCGCCTTGCTGGCAACTTCCGTGGAGCGCGTCACTTGGCGGGAGATTTCAGCGACCGAGCTCGACAGCTCTTCGGCGGCGGCCGCAACCGTGCCGACATTGCCGGACGCCTTTTGCGAGGCGGCACCGACGGTGGCCGCCCGCGCGCTGGCGTCGCTCGCGGTCGCGGTCATCGACTGCGCCGTGGTCTGCATGCCGGCGGCAGCCGAGGAGACCGAGCGCACGATGCCGTTCACGCTGCGCTCGAAGTCGCTGGCGATGCCTTCCATCGCGCTGCGGCGCTCGGCCGCGGCGCGTTCCTTGGCAACCGCCTCGGTCTTTTCGAGATCACGGATGCGGATCGCATTGTCCTTGAAGATCTGCACGGTCGAGGCCATCGCACCGACCTCGTCGCCACGGCCGACGCCGGGGATGTCGTCCTCGAGCTTGCCGTTGGCGAGCTCGTTCATGCGCGTGCCGAGCCTGTTCAGCGGCAGGCTGATGCTGCGGCCGAGCAGCCAGGCAACGCTGCCTGCAACGATGACAATGCCGAGCATGGACAGGCCGAGCAGCCAGTAGACCGGGCCCATCTTCTCGTCGATATCCTCGAGATAGGCGCCGGTGCCGAGATACATGTCGAAGCCGGGAACCGCGACGGCATAGCCGAGCTTGCGGATCGGCTTCTCCTGACCGGGCTTCACATATTCATAGAACAGCAGGATCTCGCCATTGGCTTTGACACCGTCCATCAGCTCCCTGGACAGCTTGCGGCCGTTCGTCTCCACGTCCATGCGGTTCATGCCGATCTGCTTCGGATCGGGCGCGAGCTGCGTGATGCCGTCATAGGTCGTGCCGAACAGATAGCCGGAACCCCTGTCATAGGTCATGGCGTTGCCGTAGCGGCGAAGTTCGGCCAGCGCGGCCTCCTTCGTCATCTCGCCGACGTTGACCCGCTTCATCAAAGTGGTCGCATAGTTGCGGGCCAAATCGACGATCGCCTTGGTCTGATCGATTCGCGCATTCACCATCTCGCGCTTCATCAGATATCCGGCCAGAACCCCGGAGATGCAGAGGCCGAACAAGGTGACGCCGACAAGGATGCCAAGCTTGGGGGCGATCTTCAGGTTGCTCAACTTCACGAGGCGGCTCCGGCAGATAAGGGGAAACGGCACGCGGGTGGGTCGATCGAATTTGAATCAATTTTTAGTGTGGGACCCATTAGCAACTTGTTACGATGGCTCCGTAGAAGCCCGCAGAGGAGGCAAAAACCCGCAAACACCGCAGTGTGCGACAACCGACGATTGTACGCGTCACGCTCGATTTCGCGTAAAAGACGAAACGATCCGGCGCAAAAGCAGGGTCATACAACAAGAACCGACAAACCAAATCGGAGCAGGAAATGCCGAAATTCAGGGTGGTGACGCCGAAAGGCGCGAGCTTCACGGTGGCGGGAAGCGATTATTCCTTCGAGCGGGAGGCGCTCGACCCGATCGACGCGGAGATCGTCGAAGCGCCGGCCAACGAGACCGAGTTTATTGCCGCGGCCCGGACGGCTGATGCGATCTACGCCAAGGGCATCCCGATCACCAAGACCATCATCGACGCGCTGGAAAACTGCAAGGCGATCACGCTCGGCTCCGTCGGAGTCGACAGCGTCGATGTAAAGGCGGCAACTGCCCGCGGCATTCCCGTGACCAACATCCCCGACACCTTCATCGAGGAGGTCGCCGACCACGCCATGATGCTGCTGCTTGCGGGCTTCCGCCGCCTGGTCGAGCAGGACCGGATGGTGCGCAGCGGGCGCTGGGCCGAGGGCCGGCCGGCACTTCTGAAGATTCCGCGACTGATGGGACAGACGCTCGGCTTCATCTCCTTCGGCCGTGTCGCGCGCGCGGTCGCCAAGCGCGCCGCACCCTTCGGCCTGCGGATGATGGCCTACGATCCCTTCATCCAGGAAACGCTGATGTACGATCACGGCGTGATGCCGGCCACGCTGAACGAGGTGCTGTCGCAATCGGACTTCGTCTCGATGCACGCGCCCGCCCGGCCCGAGGTGCATCACATGCTGACCGAGAAGCATTTCCGACAGATGAAGAAGGGCTCGGTCTTCATCAACACCGGGCGCGGCGCCACCGTGGACGAGGAAAGTCTCATCAAGGCCTTGCAAGAAGGCTGGATCGCGCATGCCGCGCTCGACGTACTGGAGAAGGAACCGCCCTCGCACAACAATCCCCTGCTCGGCATGGAGAACGTGACCCTGACCGCCCATGTCGCCTCGGCCTCGGCACGCTTTGACGAAGCGCGCAAGCGGCGCGTGGGCTACGAATTGTGTCAATCCGTCGGTGCTGCAGCACACGGCGCTGCGACGCTGGCAGCCCGTCAGCATGGATCGCGGTCCAAACAGCTAAGCCTGTGATGCGCCTTCGGATGAATTGGAGATCGGTTCGCGCGGTAAAGGAGTAGCCCGCGCCTGCGGTGTTCGGCCCGATTTCACAAAACTGCAATACGCCGACAGCATAAGGCATGCGCCCGTCCGTTCACAGGAGACGCACACGTGCGCGCGACCTTTCTCACCTCGATCGCCACCATCCTTCTCACCGCCGGTGCCGCCCTCGCACAGAACGAGGGCGAATTCCCGGCAACGCTGACCGCGCACGCGGTGATGCCGGCCGAATCCTTCATCGACGCGCCGGCGGACGCGCCCGCCGACCTCAAGACCTCAGGCAAATACACGACCGGAAAACGCGTCGATGCGCCCGGCACCGTGATGGGCAAGTCCGCCGAGCGCGCGACCGGCGTGTCGCTGCCGTTCAAGGGGCAGCCGCTCCAAGGCCATTCCGGCATCAAGTCGATGGGCGACGGCACCTTCTGGGTCATCACCGACAACGGCATGGGCTCGCGCTACAACTCGCCGGATTCGATGCTGTACCTGAACCACTACAGGATCGACTGGACCAGCGGCAAGGTCGAGCGGCAAGAGACGGTGTTCCTGCACGATCCCGACAAAAAGGTGCCGTTCCGAATCGTGCATGAGGACACCGACAAGCGCTATCTCACCGGCTCCGACTTCGACACCGAAGGTTTCCAGATCATCGGCGACACATTCTGGATCGGCGACGAATTCGGCCCCTACGTCCTGAAGGCCGACAAGACCGGCAAGATTCTGGTCGTATTCGAGACAATCGCCGATGGCAAGCCGGTGCGCTCGCCGGATCATTGGGCGGTGCAGTCGCCTGGTGCGCCGGGCGCGAGCTACACCAACGTCAACCTGCGCCGCTCCAAGGGCTTTGAGGGCTTTGCCTCGTCGAAGGACGGCAAGTTCTTGTACGGCCTTCTCGAAGGCCCGCTCTGGGACGCCGAGAAGAAGGATTGGGAGAAGGTCGACGGCAAGGAAGCCTCCCGCATCCTCGAATTCGATGTCGCAGCGGAGAAGTTCACCGGCCGCTACTGGCAATTCGTGTTCGAGCAGAACGGCAACGCCATCGGTGACTTCAACATGATCGACCCGACGAGCGGCCTCGTCATCGAACGCGACAACGGCGAAGGCACCGCGGACAAGGCATGTCCGCAAGGCGTGCGCGGCGACAACTGCTTTCCCGACGTCGCGAAATTCAAGCGCGTCTACAAGATCGAGCTCTCGGATGCCAATGTCGGCAAGCCCGTGCGCAAGATCGGCTACATCGATCTGATGAAGATCCGTGATCCAGACAAGAAGGCGCGGAAGCCGCTCAATGACGGCGTCCTCACCTTCCCGTTCTTCACCATCGAGAACGTCGACCGGGTCGACGAAACTCACATCATCGTCGGCAACGACAATAACCTGCCGTTCTCCTCCAGCCGCGAGCCGAACAAGGCCGACGATGATGAATTCGTGTTGCTCGAGGTGGGTGACTTCCTGAAGGCGAAGTGAGGGCGCGGCTCTCTCCGCAATCACAGTCGTCATCGCCCGGCTTGGCCGGGCGATCCAGTACGCAGTGACATCTGTGGGATACGGAGAAGCTGCGGCGTACTGGATGCCCCGCTTTCGCGGGGCATGACAAGCGATGGAGTGCAGGGCGAGGTGAAGAAAGCTAGCCCGCCGGCACCAGAACGATGCCCTTGTCCTTGGGCCAGCGCACGCGCCAGCCGAACTTGATCTCCTTGACTTCGCCGGGCTTGGCGTCGAACGCCCATTCCAGCACGCCGCGCTTGTCGCGCAGGTTGGTCGACGTGGGCGGCGTGGTCGCGGACAGCATCTCGACCGCGATGTCCTCGTTCTCGCTGATCGGAAGCTGATCCTCGATCGCGATCCGGATCGGGAAATCGTGACCATTGCGTACCGTGGTCCGGAACGAGCGCGTATCAGTCTTTGACGAAGAGATCACGCCCGCCGTGCCCTCGTTCTGCCGGATCACCGAACGCTCGATCTTGATCTTGTCGTCGGCGCCGAAGCCGAGGCGGATCGCCTCAGTCCGCGCGGCGGTGGAGAACTTGCTGCGGCCGACGAACACGCCGTCGCGGAAGATCGCGACCTTGCCGGGCAAGAGGTTGGTGTCGTCGGAGAGCTTGAACGAGGCTTCTAGATAGGCGGTCGGATCCACCACCGGCGCGGCCCGGATCGCGAGGTCCGGCGTCACCGTCATGCTGGAGATCAGCAGGCTCTTGGCGCCTTCATTGGCCCCTAAGCTGACGCGGCCTGCGATCTGATAGACGGCCTGGAAATCGCCGATCTCGGCATTGGCCTGCTGCTCTTCGGCGCGCTGGCGCGGTTCGAGCGGCTCAGCGACTTTGGACATTGGCGCAGGCTGTTCCAATTTATCTTGGAAGGCGGTCGTGGACGCGGACCGCGAAAAATCCGCGGACGTCCCCAGCGCCAGCGGCTTCGCAGGCTGAGGATAGCGGACGACCAGCGAATTCAGCTCCGGCGCACTGCCGCCGCGACTGACACGAACGGTGGAGACGCCGAGGCTGACATTCGACCAGTCCTCGCCGGTCGACTGTGTGATTTCCGCGCGACGCACCAGTTCGAGCTGCGGCTTGTGATCCCGGGTGCCGGTGTCGAGGCGGGCATCGTAAAGCGGCGCCCAGCGCGCATTGCGCACATTGTAGGTCACCCGCAGCGTCGCTTTGGTCGCGGCCGCAGAGGCCACGTCGACGCGCACCTCCAGCTTGCTCGGCGGCTTGGCCGCGCGATCGGCTTCGAGCTGGGCGATCTGGCGATCGATCTCGCGCTGCTTTCGCATGGCATCGCGGATCGCGGTGTCGGCGGAGGCGATCTCCTCGGCTACCGCAGAGAAGGCCGCGCGCCACTCGGCAACCGGCCGGGCCTCGCCCTTCTCGCCGATACCGGCCGGGGACGCCTCGGCAAAGCGTTCGGCAAACTTGCGCCGGGCGTTGGCGGCCTCGATCGCGCCCTGCAAATCCGCGCGCTGGTCCTTCAAGGTCTCGATGCGCTTGTCAAGCTCCGGCAGATTGACGCGAGCCGCTTGGCGCGGTGGCCGCGCGTCGATGGTGCCGATGGTGAGCTTTGCACCCGCCTCGCCCTCAACCCGCAAGGAGGAGGTGTCGAGGCCGAGCGGAAAATCTTTTGCGACCAGCGTCGAGTCACCCGACGGCAGGTCCAGCGTGATGACGCGGGTGACGCTCGCGCCATCCGGATAGACCGTGACTGCGTCGATGGCCGACGTCGCATCCAGATCGGCCGCCCATGACGGCAGCGCAATCGCCGCCGTGACCAGGACCAGACTCGTCGTCGCCAGACTCTTCGCGATAGTCCGCATGAATTTCCCTCCTGCCAATGGCGCCGCACCGCCAGCCGGATGCGGCGATAAACGCCTCGCCAAAGTGGTGAGACGCGGCAGGGAAGGAACCGGTTCGATTGGGGTTTCCGTGCGGCGGCAGCGCGGCGGCCCGGTGACCGCGGAACGCGTCATCTGGCCGCGCCGTCGCTTCAGCCTTGGTTCAGCCTTGATTCACCCTGGCCGTAAATGCGGCGAAGCATATCCGTGACGTTCTTCGCGCCGGCCTTTTTCAGGATGCTCGCGCGGTAGCCTTCAACCGTCCGCGCGCTCAGGCGCATCACCCGGGCGATCTCCTTATTGGTGTAGCCGGCCGCGAGGTGCTCCAGGACCTCGCCTTCGCGCCCTGTGAGTGGCTCGCAACCGGCGAGCCAGCGCCGCCGGTTCGAATCCGGCTGAGCGAATTCGTCGATCGCGGCATCGATCCGATCGACAATCTCATGGCTCTGGAACGGCTTCTCGATGAAATCGGACGCACCGCACTTGATGGCATCGACCGCCATGGCGATGCTGCCATTGGCCGACGTCACCACGATCGGCGCCATGCAATTTTCCTCGCGCAGCCGCTTCAGCACGTCGAAGCCGGATTGATCCGGCGCCTGCATCTCGAGCAGGACACAGGCCGGCATGCGCACCTTCGCCTCCGACAAGAGAGACGCACCATCGGCGAAGCAGATGACCTCATAGGCCTTCTGCTCGAGCGCCATAGAAAGTTGTTCGCGGGAGGACGCGTCAGTATCGATGACGAATACCTCACCCTTGGAAAGCGTGTTTCCCGGCATCATCCTGCTCAGCAATGTCTTGGTCAAATGGGCCGAGACGGCGTCGGGGCTGCATCGCCCTGCCGCGCCGTCGTGAACCGGCATCCGCGCCGGTGCTTCGGTTTTCGATATGTATGTTCAGCCCGGTTCCGGGATTTGACTGATTGGGACAGAAATTTTACATTTCGGGACAACTGCAGGAATGGCTGGCAGGAGCGGTTCGCATGACCGATCTCATTCGCAGCGCAGGCCTTGCCTACTATCCGGAGGTCGCCCGGTCGGTCGGGCTCGATCCGAAGCAGATGATGCGCAAGGTCAGGCTTCCGCTGACCTGCCTTGAAAAGCCCGACATTCGTATCGCCGTCGCCGGTCTTCGCCGCCTGCTCGAAATCTCGGCAGAAGCTTCAGGTGCCGAAGATTTCGGCTTGCGCCTCGCCGAGCTCGGCGGCCTGACTAATCTCGGGCCGGTCGGACTGATCGTTCGCGAGCAGGCCACCATTGGCGATGCGATCGCGGCGCTGTCGCGTTTCATCCATATCCATCACGAGGGCATGCGGCTCGACGTCACGCGTGACAAGAAGATCGTGACCATCACGATGCATCTGCGTGGACGGCGCCCACGTGCGCCGCGCCAGTCCATCGACATGGCGCTCGGCAGCATCCACCGCATCATCCACTCGCTGTTCGGCAGCGACTGGCGGCCGCAGGAGGTTCACCTTCACTATCCGCCGCCCCGCGACCGCAAGCGCTATCGCGAGTTCTTCGGCTGCCCGGTGACCTTCAGCGCCGCGAGCAACGCGCTTCTGCTGTCAGCCCATGACATGGATCGCCGGATCCCGAGCGCGCATCCCCTGGTCGCGAGCTATCTGCGCAAGCGTATCGAGGCTCTCGATACACGGCCTGCGAGCTGGGACGAGAAGGTCGACGAAGTCGTGCACTCGCTGCTCCCAGGCGGCGAGTGCACGGTCGAGCGCGTGGCCGAGCATCTGGCCTGCACCCGCCGCACCATCCATCGGCACCTTGCCGAATGCGGCACCACTTTTTCCGAGATCCTCGACGCACAGCGCGTCGAGCTCGTGACCCGGCTGATCGAAGAACCCGGCCGGCCGCTCTCGGCGATCGCCGAGCAGCTCGGCTTTTCCGCGCAAAGCGCCATGGCGCGCTGGTTCCGTCATCACTTCGGCTGCACCATCACCGACTGGCGCAAGGGCAAGCGGCCAGCGATGGCGCAGGAAAAAGGCATGGCGCTTGGGAGCGCCATGCCTTCGTCGTCGCGTGCCGCGGTGTCGGCTTAGCTAGTAGATCTCGAACAGGCCTGCGCCGCCCTGGCCGCCGCCGATGCACATCGTCACCACGCCCCACTTCGCCTTGCGGCGGTGACCTTCCTGCAAGAGGTGACCG
The DNA here is from genome assembly GCF_054185185.1 of Bradyrhizobium sp. UFLA05-153. Classification (NCBI taxonomy): domain Bacteria; kingdom Pseudomonadati; phylum Pseudomonadota; class Alphaproteobacteria; order Hyphomicrobiales; family Nitrobacteraceae; genus Bradyrhizobium; species Bradyrhizobium sp. UFLA05-153. The sequence goes on along the minus strand of NZ_JBBIAM010000006.1, from coordinate 74,555 downwards.
GTGAGACGCGCGCCGGTCATGCCGAAGGGATGGCCGATCGCGATCGAGCCGCCGTTGACGTTGTACTTGGTGGGGTCGATGCCGAGCTTGTCGCGGCAATACAGGCACTGGCTGGCGAAGGCTTCGTTGAGCTCCCAGAGATCGATGTCGTCGATCTTCAGGCCGGTACGCTTCAACAGCTTCGGGATCGCGAAGACCGGACCGATGCCCATCTCGTCCGGCTCGCAGCCGGCGGTCGCCCAGGCGACGAAGCGGCCCAGCGGCTGAAGGCCACGCTTCTCCGCGTCCTTGGCTTCCATCAGCACGACGGCAGCAGCGCCATCGGAGAGCTGGCTGGCGTTGCCGGCGGTAACGAACTTGCCGGGCCCCTTGACCGGCTCGAGCTTGGCGAGACCTTCCATCGTTGTCTCCGGCCGGTTGCACTCGTCGCGGTCGACGACGTAGTCGACGATCGACTCGGCCTTGGTCTGCTTGTCGACCACCTTCATCCTGGTCTTCATCGGGACGATCTCGTCCTTGAACTTGTTCGCCTGCTGGGCGGCCGCCATGCGCCGCTGCGATTCCAGCGAGAACTCGTCCTGATATTCGCGACTGAGCTTGTAGCGCTCGGCGACGATATCGGCGGTGTCGATCATCGCCATGAAGATATCGGGCGCGACCTTCAACAATTCCGGATCGATCGATTCCTTCGGCGAGCCGCCGCCCGGAATCGAGATGCTCTCGACGCCACCGGCGACGATGCAATCGGCGCCATCGGAGCGGATCGAGTTGGCTGCCATGGCGATGGTCTGGAGCCCCGAGGAGCAGAATCGGTTGACCGATACGCCGGCCGTCGTCTTGGGCAGACCGGCGAGAAGCGCGGACTGACGGCCGATATTCGGCGCACCGTGGGCGCAATTGCCGAGATAGCAATCCTCGACATAGTCCTTCTCGACGCCGGCGCGATCGACCGCGTGATGGATGGCGTGGGCCGCGAGAGACATCGGCGGAGTGATGTTGAACCCGCCGCGAGCGGACTTCGCCAGCCCCGTGCGCGCATAGGAAACGATGACGGCTTCACGCATTGTTTTCTCCCTGTTCGGACGACTTGGAATGTTCGTTATTGCGCCATTGGTACACAAACTTGGCCGTCGCAGGAAAGATAAAGGGCGGCGCGGGCATAAGAAAAACGCCGCCTCCGGAGACGGAGGCGGCGCTTGTTCCGCGGGTCGGAATATCTGTTTCCTCGTGATTGTCATTCCGGGGCGCGCGCAGCGCGAACCCGGAATGACTTCCCATCAGAACGTCAGCGCCTTCGCCTGCTTGACCTGCGGCAGCGCCTGCACCTTGGCGAGCAGATCCGCCGGCACCGCACCGTCGACCTCGACGAGCGCAATGGCATCGCCGCCCTGCTCGACACGGCCGAGATGGAAGGTCGCGATGTTGATCTTGGCATCGCCGAGGAGGCTTGCGAACTTGCCGATGAAGCCCGGCTTGTCCTCGTTGGTGACGTAGATCATCGACTTGCCGAACTCGGCATCGACGCGGATGCCCTTGATGTCGACCAGCCGCGGCTTGCCGTCGTGATAGACGGTGCCGGAGACCGAGCGCTCCTGGCGTTCGGTTGCGACCGTCACCGTGATGAGGCTTTCATAGTCGCTCTGCGCAGCGCGGGTCACCTCGTCCACCACCATGCCGCGCTCCTTGGCGACCACAGGCGCGGACACCACGTTGACCTCGCCCAGCATCGGCCGCAGCAGGCCGGACAGCACGGCGGAGGTCAGCGCCTTGATCTTCATCTCGGCGACATGACCCTCATAGGTGATCGTGACCTTCGAGATGCCGGTCTCGGTGAGCTGGCCGGCGAACGAGCCGAGCTTCTCGGCGAGCGCGATGAAGGGCTTCAGCTTCGGCGCTTCTTCGGCGGTGATCGAGGGGAAGTTGATGGCGTTGGAGATCGCGCCGGACAACAGATAGTCCGACATCTGCTCGGCAACCTGCAGGGCGACGTTCTCCTGCGCCTCGGTGGTGGAGGCGCCGAGATGCGGCGTGCAGATCACGTTGGGATGGCCGAACAGCACGTTCGAGGTCGCGGGCTCCTCGATGAATACGTCGAAGGCAGCGCCGGCAATGTGCTTGGCGTTCAGCGCTTCCACCACCGCCTGCTCATCGACCAGACCGCCGCGGGCGCAGTTGATCAGGCGCACGCCCTTCTTCATCTTGGCGATTGCGGCCGCGTCGATGATGTTCTTGGTCTTCTCGGTGAGCGGGGTGTGCAGGGTGATGAAGTCGGCGCGCTTGAGCAGGTCATCGAGATCGACCTTCTCGACGCCGATGTCCTTGGCGCGCTCCGGCGACAGGAAGGGATCGAAGGCGACGACCTTCATGCGCAGGCCAAGCGCGCGGTCGCAGACGATCGAGCCGATATTGCCGCAGCCGATCACCCCTAACACCTTGCCGGTGATCTCGACGCCCATGAAGCGGTTCTTCTCCCACTTGCCGGACTGGGTGGAGGCGTCGGCCTGCGGAATTTCGCGCGCCAGCGCCAGCATCAGGGTGATGGCGTGCTCGGCGGTCGTGATCGAATTGCCGAACGGCGTGTTCATCACGATGATGCCCTTGGCAGTGGCCGCCGGGATCTCGACGTTGTCGACGCCGATGCCGGCGCGGCCGATCACCTTGAGGTTGGTCGCCTTCTCGATGATCTTGGCGGTCGCCTTCGTCGCCGAACGGATCGCAAGGCCGTCATAATTGCCGATGATCTCGGCAAGCTTGTCCTTGTCCTTGCCGAGGTTGGGCTGGAAGTCGACCTCGACGCCGCGATCCCTAAAGATCTGCACGGCGGCGGGAGAGAGCGCGTCGGAAATGAGAACTTTGGGTTTGGACATTGGAATGCTTCCTTCACCGTCGCTAAGGGAGGATCGGCCTGCGAGAGCCGGAATGGGTAGAGCGTCTCGGAGATTGCGTACTCTCCCTCTCCCCGTTTCTTACGGGGAGAGGGTGGGGTGAGGGGCGCCACAGGCGAGGTGCTCGCGGAGAGAACCCCTCACCCGGATCGCTGCGCGATCCGGCCTCTCCCCGTAGGGACGGGGAGAGGCCAAGAAAGAATCTTACGCCGCCTTCGGCAGCGCGGCCTTGGTCTCGGCGAAGGCCCAGTCGATCCACTGGGTCAGAAGCTCGACATCCTTCGCTTCCACCGTGGCACCGCACCAGATGCGCAGACCCACGGGCGCGTCGCGATAATACGCGAAGTCGAAGCCCGCGCCTTCCTTCTCGACCTGCGCGACCAGCTTCTTGCAGAACTCGGCCTGCGCGTCGGACGAGAGCGAGGTGATCGCAGGATCAGTGAACTTCAGGCACACCGAAGTGTTGGAGCGGATTGCAGCATCCTTTGCCAGGAAGTCGATCCACGGCGTCTTCGCCTTCCAGTCGGCGAGCACCTTGGTGTTGGCGTCGGCGCGCGCGATCAGCGCCTTCAGGCCGCCGATCGACTTCGCCCAGTTCAGCGCGTCGAGATAGTCCTCGACGCAGAGCATCGACGGCGTGTTGATGGTCTCGCCGACGAAAATGCCTTCGTTGATCTTGCCGCCCTTGGTCATGCGGAAAATCTTCGGCAACGGCCACGCCGGCTTGTAGGTCTCGAGACGCTCCACCGCGCGGGGCGAGAGGATCAGCATGCCGTGCGCGGCCTCGCCGCCGAGCGCCTTCTGCCAGGAGAAGGTGACGACGTCGAGCTTGGGCCAATCGAGAGCTTGGGCGAACGCTGCCGAGGTGGCGTCGCAAATGGTCAGGCCTTCGCGGGTCGCGCTGATCCAGTCGGCGTTCGGCACGCGCACACCGGAGGTGGTGCCGTTCCAGGTGAAGACGACGTCGCTCTTCTGATCGACCTTGGAAAGATCCGGGATTTCACCGTAAGCCGCGTTGAGCTTGGTGACATCCTTGAGCTTCAATTCCTTGACGATGTCGCTGACCCAGCCTTCGCCGAAGGATTCCCACGCGAGCGTGGTGACGGGGCGTGCGCCAAGCAGCGACCACAGCGCCATCTCGACCGCGCCGGTGTCGGAGGCCGGAACGATGCCGATGCGGTAGTCGGCCGGCACTTCAAGCACTTCGCGCGTCAGATCGATCGCGAGCTTGAGCTTGGTCTTGCCGATCTTCGCACGATGCGAACGGCCGAGAGCTGCGTCTTTGAGATTTTGGGCGGTCCAGCCGGGGCGCTTGGCACAGGGGCCGGAGGAGAAATGCGGCACGAGGGGCCGCGAAGCGGGCTTCGCTGCAGTCATGATCTACCCTTCCAGATAGTAAGCCTCCCGTTGGGGGGAGGTGTCCCGCGGCGGCTAATACGGGAAACGGGCAGAATCGTCAAGGAAGTTTGGGCGTCTCACGGTGGAGTGATGCCGTTTCCGCCGCCTTCTCAGGAGCTTCCACCGCATTCAGCAAGCCCGTCGCCTCGCTGATCAGCTGCGCGGCCCGGCGCCGGCTGGCGACCTTCAAAATGCATTTGTCGTCGGCCTGCACGACGTAGTCGTTGCCGACCTTGATGAACGAATAGCTTGTCATCGAAATCCCCGAACCGACCAGCCCGGTGTCCAGACGCAACCTAGCACCGATCGTTCCCCGGCGAACATGAACGAACGCCCGGTAGTTTATCAGCCCTTAACCGAAACGGATGCGCAGGCGGATTTTGCAGACGATGCAACGGCCGCGCGGAAGGTGCGTCAAAAGCGGACAGTCATGCCGACATGGCTCGCGGTGAATCCGAGCCGTTTGTAGAAGCGCTGCGCATCGACGCGACTCTGATGCGTCAGCAGCTCGACCAGGTTACAGCCCTTCGCGCGAGCCTCCGCGACGGCCCATTGCACGAGCTGCTCGCCGATGCCGCGGCTGCGGCAGTCGGAGGCGACGCGCACGTCCTCCAGGAGACCACGCGAACCGCCTTGCGAGCTCAGGCCCGGCAGGATGGCGAGTTGCAGGCTGCCGACCACCCTGCCCGTGCCGTCCACCGCGACCACGAGCGTCAGACCGGGATTTTTGTCGACCGCATCGAACGCCCTGAAATAGGACTCCGGCAACGGCTCCTCCAGGCGCTCACGCGCGCGGCCGAGATGATCGTCGGCGAGCATCGCGATGATCGCGGCAACGTCCTCGCGGCGGGCACGGCGGATCGAAATGATGTCGGCGGTCATGACGGGCTCCGAGCTCAGCGCGCCGGCGGAAGACCAAGATAGCTCTCGGTCTCGGCAATCCACCGGCGGATCGCAACAAGGCGGCCGAGATCAAAACCGCCTTCATGGGCGAGGCGGGTATAGGCCAGCAGCGAGACGTCGGCGAGCGAGATCGCCTCGCCGACGAAGCAGCGGCTGGTGGCCAGATGCTGCTCCATGCGGTCGAGCGCCGCATAGCCGCGCTTGACCTTCTCCGGGTCGAGCTCGGAAGCGTCCTTGCCGAGATAGACCATCTGGAAGCGGCACACCGCGACATAGGGCTCGTGGCTGTACTGCTCCCAGAACAGCCATTCATCCATCTTGGCCGCTGCAAAGCCATCGCGCGGAATGAGGTCGCTATCTCGGGCAAGATAGCGGATGATCGCATTGGACTGCGCCAGCGTGCGGCCGTCGTCGAATGCAATGGTCGGCACCTGGCCGGCGCCGTTCATCGCCAGGAATTGCGGCGTGCGCGTTTCGCCCTTGCTTGTGTTGATTTCGATCCAGCGATAGGGCAGCGCGAGCTTGTCGCAGACCCACTTCACCTTCAGGCAATTGCCGGAGTTCGTATCGCCGTAGATCTTCATCGCCGCTGCTCCCATCGCAGCGACAAAAGCATCAGGGCGGCGCGGTCCTGTCAACCGGCGCCATGCGCTGCGGTCAGAACTTGTAGCCGAGACCGGCGCGGACGGTGTTGATGCTGGTATCGACCTGGGAAGTGAAGCGGATATATTCCCACTCTGCGCGCAAGAAGAGACCGCCCGTGAGGGTCATGTCCACGCCAAGGCCGCCCGTATAGCCGTAGATCAGGTGGTTGTGCACGGCGTCCGTCGCGCTCAGCGGCGTGAGTGCGGTGAATGGCCCCAACTGTGACGAGGCAATCGCGTCATTGACGGTGACCGAGCGCGTGATGTCGGCATTACCGAGCGCGAAGCCGCCGAACATGTAGGGCAGGAAACAGCCCCAGGCATAGGCGGCGCGGCCACGGAACGTCGCCATGTCCTTGATCGAGATCGAGGCGGACGACGCCACGGCGACGTCGTGGAAATTGCCGTCGGAGAGCGCGCTGCCGCTGACGAGCTCCTTGAACGCGCTGGACGAGCCGCCGAACGAGCCGTGCAGGTAGCTGACCTCAAGACCCAGAACGACGTCTTCCCATCGTCCGTTGTATCCGAAGAAGACCCCGTAGCCGCCGGAGCGACTCGAGTTCTTGCCGAGCCCGAGATTCCAGTTGGCGACGTCCATCTCCTGGATCACGTTGTGGTCGAGCAGCGCGGCGAGCATGGTGGAGTTCGAGCCGCTGAAATTCTCGTCGGACGAGCCGTAGCCGCCCTGGCCGCCGATGTAGAAGCCCTGCCAGTTGACGCTCGTCCGGCTGAGGCCATCGCTCAAGCTGCCGCGCAGGATCGGAAGATCCGGCATATCGGCTGCCTGCGCGGCGGACACCACGCCCCACATCGCCGCCGCCCACAAAAGCCTACGCATCGCAACGCTCCATCGAACTCGAACTTGTCGCTGATGATCATGGCGCGTTAACCTTAACCAATGGTTGCGTTGCACGATTTCGGCACGATCAGGCCATGAATTTTACGCAAAGCAAAACGGCGCGGGATGATCCCGCGCCGTTAAGACGTCTTAACCGATTAGGGTTGCGATCAGCCCTTGGTGACCAGCGGCGGCGGCGCGTAGACCGGCGGGCTGTCGAGATTCCAGCGCACGCCGAGCTTCAAATCGTGCGAGGTGATGTGCTTGAACGTCGTCGGATTGAAGACGCTGTTGGTGCCATCGAATGTCTTGAGGTCGCCAGTCAGGCCATCGCCCATATCGAGGTAGCGATAGGCAAGCTCAACCGTGAAAGCCGGAGAAACCTTGTAGGCCAGACCGGCATGCGCCGCCCAGGCAAAGTTCCACTTCGCGACGTTATCGCCAAATGCCAGACCGGGCAGCGCACCAGCGCCATTGTTGGCGATGCTCGTATCGGTAAAGCCATTGATCGCAACCCGCGCTGTGCCGATGCCGGCGCCGACGAACGGCGTGATGCACCACCAGGTACCGAGATCGACATAGGCGTTGGCCATAACGACCCATTCGTTCTTGGTCGCGTGATAGGTGTCGGTGCCGACGCCGCCCAGATAAGTGATGCGGTCGGTGCCGTAGAATTGCGAATTGCCCCGGTACTCACCGGTCACGTCCGCACGGAACCAGTTGTTGAACCGGTAGCCGGCGCCTAGCCCGAAGATTCCAGCGTTGTTGAAGCTGAGGTTCTGCACCGATGAAGTATTGTTGGCATCGAGCACATTGTTCAGCCGGTCAACGCGCTGGTTGCTGAAGCCGATATCGCCGCGCAGATACCAGCCTCCGAAGTCGGCGGGCGGTGCCGGCGCGTACATGGGGGGCGCTGCGATCGGCATATCGGCGGCAAACGCCATCGACGAGATAAAAGTCACCGCACCCGCGGCAAGGAAAGACTTAACGCTACGCATTGGCTTCGTCCTTTTGGCCGGTGAGGCAAAATACGGACGCCTCACTTTCTGGAAACTCACGCGGGGACGATGGCACTAAATGCTTAAGCGCCACTTAACCCTAATTTTTAAGGTTGATTTTTTCCCACCATGCACGCGCATGCGGCGAGAGCGTTGCAAAAATGCGGCGCATGCGCACCTCAATTGCTAACGATGTATGAAGGCGCGGCGCAGCGAAAGAGATGAGTTAACGCGCGTGCTGCGGCAGTTTTGGCAGGAACACGGCCAGCAGACCGATCGCCGGCAGATAGGCGCAGATCTGATAGACGAACTCGATCGAGGTGTGGTCGGCAAGCTTGCCGAGCACGGCCGCGCCAAGGCCACCGATGCCGAAGGCCACGCCGAAGAACACGCCAGAGATCATTCCGAAGCGGTGCGGCACCAGCTCCTGCGCGAACACGATGATCGAGGACGTCGTCGAGGAGATGATCAACCCGATGAACACTGTGAGCACGGCGCTCGCATACAGTCCGGCATAGGGCAGCGCCAGCGTGAACGGCAGCGCGCCGACGATCGAGATCCAGATCACGATCTTGCGGCCGAAGCGATCGCCGAGCGGTCCGCCGAGGAATGCCCCGACCGCATTCGCTGCGAGGAAGATGAAGAGGTAGATTTGCGCTGCCTGCGTCGACACGCCGAAGCGGTCGATCAGGTAGAAGATGTAGTAGCTCGACAGGCTCGAGACGTAGAGCTGCTTGGAGAACAGGAGCGCCACCAGCACCAGAAGCGCGATCGCGACGCGCCGCGAGCTCGGCCCGTCGGGATGCGCATGGATCGGCTTCTCCTTCTTCGTCGTGATTTGCGGCGCGTACCAACGGCCGATGCGCCAGAGGATGAGAATCGCAAGGAACGCGATCGAGGAGAACCAGGCGATGCTGCCCTGCCCGAACGGCACCACGATCAGCGCCGCCAGCACCGGGCCCATCGACGTGCCGAAACTGCCCCCGAGCTGAAACACCGATTGCGCAAAGCCGTAGCGCCCGCCGGAGGCCAGCCGCGCGATGCGCGCCGACTCCGGGTGAAACACCGCCGAGCCGAGGCCAACCAGCGCGGCCGCAACCAGGATGATGAGGTACTGATGCGCGGCGCTGAGCAGCAGCAGGCCAAAGAACGTCGAGGCCATGCCGATCGACAGCGAGTAAGGCTGCGCCTTCTTGTCGGTGTAGTGCCCGACCACCGGCTGGAGCAGCGAGGCCGTGAACTGGAAGGCCAGCGTGATCATGCCGATCTGCGCGAAGTCGAGCGCGTAGGTGTCCTTCAGGATCGGATAGACCGAGGCGATCAACGACTGCATGGTGTCGTTGAGGAAATGCGAGAAGCTGATGCCGGCAAGCACGACATAGGCCGGGCCTGCGCTGGGCTTGCGCGCCGCAGCCGCCAATTCGGCCACGACGACGGGCTCGGTCAGCGTTTCCTCAGGTACGACGACAGGCTTGTTCAAGGGATCGATTCCCGGCAGGCGCGGCGAACCGCCGCACCCGATCCCTACGATGGCAGGGATGCGGTGACCACTGTCAATCGCCGATGGCTGGGCTGCACTCGGTCACCTCTCCCATCGGGAGAGGTGGGGGCGTGCGCCAATGGCGTTGAGCTCAGGCCGCAGCCTGTCCGAGCGCGGAGACGATGGTGTCGACGACTTCCTCGACCAGGATGCGGTCCTCGCCCTCGCCCATCACGCGGATCACGGGCTCGGTGCCGGAGGAGCGGATCAGGAGCCGACCATGGCCGTTGAGCCGCTTCTCACCGTCGGAGATCGCCGACTTCACGTCGCTGTCGTCGAGCGGCTTGCCGCTCTTGTAGCGGACGTTCTTCAGGATCTGCGGCAGCGGATCGAAGCGATGGCAGACTTCGGAGACCGGACGGCGCAGCTTCTGCACCACCGCCAGCACCTGCAATGCTGCAACGAAGCCGTCGCCGGTGGTGGCGTAGTCGGACAGGATGATGTGACCGGACTGCTCGCCGCCAAGATTGTAGCCGCCACTCAGCATCTGCTCGAGCACGTATCGGTCGCCGACCGGCGTGCGCACGAGATCGAGCCCCTGCCCTTTCAGGAAACGTTCGAGCCCGAGATTGGACATCACGGTCGCGACGATGCCGGGCCGCGCCAGCCGTCCGTCTTCCTTCCAGCTCTGAGCGATCACCGCGAGCAGCTGGTCGCCATCGACGATATGGCCGCGCTCATCGACCAGGATGACGCGGTCGGCGTCACCGTCGAGCGCAATGCCGATGTCGGCGCGCATCTCGCGCACCTTCTTCGACAGCGCTTCCGGCGAGGTCGAGCCGCATTCCTTGTTGATGTTGAAGCCGTCTGGCTCGACGCCGATCGGCACGACGTCGGCGCCCAACTCCCACAGCGCTTCCGGCACCACCTTGTAGGCGGCGCCATTGGCGCAATCGACCACGACGCGCAGCCCGTCGAGCGACAGATCGCGCGGCAGCGTGCGCTTGGCGAATTCGATGTAGCGGTCATGCACGCCGTCGATGCGGCGGGCGCGGCCCAGGCTCGCACTTTGTGCGAGCTTCTTGTCGAGGGACTCGTCGAGCAGCTGCTCGATCTGCCTCTCGACGTCGTCGGACAGCTTGAAGCCCTGCGGGCCGAACAGCTTGATGCCGTTGTCCTCGAACAGATTGTGCGAGGCCGAGATCATGACGCCGAGATCGGCGCGCATCGACTTGGTCAGCATCGCGACCGCCGGCGTCGGCATCGGGCCGACCAGCAGCACGTCCATGCCGACGGAAGTGAAGCCCGCGACCATCGCATATTCGATCATGTAGCCGGACAGGCGCGTGTCCTTGCCGATCACCACCCGGTGGCGATGCTCACCGCGCTGAAACGCAAGGCCGGCAGCCTGGCCGACCTTGAGCGCGAGCTCCGGTGTGATCAGTCCGTTGGCACGACCTCGAATCCCATCGGTCCCGAAATATTTGCGGCTCATATGAGTCCCCCACGCGGCAACCAGGATTCCCCAAAACAACTACCGGATGCCGTGCACGGCTCCGCCATTCCTGATTTCGCTGGCGTTCTTATAATGCCATCACAGCTAAGATGGCTTCAAGAAATATAATGAATCGTTACGGAACCCGGCCCGCCGCCGGCCTAACAACCTGTTGTTAACACTGGAACTCTTGCCCGAGAGGCCTCGAGAGGCTGGAACCTGCCCCTAATCGGAACGCTTCACGTGCTGGTCGCCGCGGGACGGAGGGGGCTGAGTGACGTTGACGGGATCGGAGGCAGGAAAAGTCTCCTCCAATCCTTCCTCGAGCGCCTCGTCGAGGCGATGCTTCTCATCGGCCTTGGTGGATTTCGGCGTGGATCGCGGTCTGGTCATGGCGGCCTCTTCGCAAACGATTTGGCTGTGCACCCATCCATGCTAGATGACCCCGAAATCCGTTGACGCAAGGACGGGCCGGGGAACGTCATGAAGCATATCACCTGCATCGAAGACCTACGTGCGCTGCACAAGCGGCGCGTGCCGAAAGCGTTCTTCGACTATTGCGACCGCGGCTCCTATGCCGAGGAAACGCTGCGCGCCAATCGCGACGATCTCCAGCAGATCAAGTTTCGTCAGCGCATCCTGGTCGACGTCTCCAAGCGAGACACCTCGACCACGATCCTCGGCGAGCCCTCGACTATGCCCCTCATCCTCGCGCCGGTCGGGCTGCTTGGCATGCAGCACGGCGACGGCGAGATCCACGCCTGCCGCGCCGCACAGGCTGCGGGCATCCCATTCACGCAGTCGACGATGTCGATCTGCTCGATCGAGGACATCGCCGCCAATGTCGAGAAGCCGTTCTGGTTCCAGCTCTACGTGATGAAGGATCGCGGCTTCATCAAGGATCTGATCCAGCGCGCGATTGCCGCCAAGTGCAGCGCGCTGGTGCTCACCGTCGATCTCCAGGTGATCGGGCAGCGCCATGCCGACATCAAGAACGGCATGACGGTGCCGCCCGAGTGGTCGCTGTCGAAGCTGATCGATTTCGCGACCAAGCCGACCTGGGTCTCCGGCGTGCTGCGCGGCAAGCGCCGCACCTTCGGCAATATCGCCGGCCACGTGAAGAACACCGAGGATCTCAATCGCCTGGCGGAATGGACCGCCTCGCAGTTCGACACATCGCTGAACTGGAAGGACGTCGAGTGGGTCCGCGGCATCTGGCCGGGCAAGCTCATCATCAAGGGCATCCTCGACGTCGAGGATGCCGAGGAGGCCGCAAAGACCGGCGCGCAAGCCCTGGTCGTCTCCAACCATGGCGGCCGGCAGCTCGACGGCGCGCCGTCGTCGATCGAGGTGCTTCCCGAGATCGCGGATGCGGTCGGCGACAAGATGGAGATCATGTTCGACGGCGGCATCCGCTCCGGCCAGGACGTGATGCGCGCGCTCGCGCTCGGCGCAAAATCCTGCATGATCGGCCGCGCCTATGCCTATGGGCTGGGTGCCGGCGGCCAGGCCGGCGTCGCCAAGGCGATCGACATCATCCAGAAGGAGCTGCTGACGACGATGGGTCTGTGCGGCGTCAACAGGGTCGACGAGATCGACGATCACATCATCGCGGTCTAGGACCACCCGCGCCTGACGTACCGCGTCTTTACCACCAGCCCTGTTGCGGCTGCCAGAACTGGCCGCCGCCGCGCCGGCGCGGATTGACGGGTTGCGGGTTCGGGTCACGCGGCTGGAAGAAGAAACCGAAGCCGCCGTTGTTGTCCCAACCATCACCACTCGCAACGGCCATGGGGGCCGTCGGCTTGCGCGTAATAAACCCGCCCTGTGGCTGGTTGTTCAGCACCGCGACGAACTCGGTGCGATAGTTGGTCTCGCTGCTCAGCGGCTCGTCCGAGATGATGATCGAGGATCGCGGCACTGCGGTCGGCGCGACACGGTCGAGCACGTCCTGCGGGATGGTGATGCGGTCGAGCGCGTCCTTGGCGTCGTCGCCGTTGTCGATCGTGACGACGCTCCAGCGCAGGCCTGAATCACTCTTCGCCATCGCCGTGAAAATATGAGTGCCGATCGGCCGCTCGGGATTGCGGATCGAGACGGGAACCTCGATGCTCGTATCGAACACCTCGCCGCCGCCGTCCGGCGCGGGCTTATGCGTATTGCGCCGCACGTAGAGCTTCTGCGTCGATCGGCTGATGTAGACCGAGACCGGCTCGAGCGCGAGCTTCGCCTCGGTCGCCGCCTTGACGGCGTCGGCCTTTTTGGTCGCCGCCGCCTTGGCGGCATCCTTGGCGGCAGCAGCGGCATCGCGCTTCGGCTGCGCGTTCGCCTTGGCGGTGTCGAGCTGCGTTGCCGCGTCAGCGGCCTTGGTGGCGGCTTTTTGCTTCAAATCCTCGGCCTTCGCCTTGGCCTGATCCGTCTTGGCGGCGGCGAGCACCTTGTCGGCGTAAGCGAGCTCGGCATCGGCGCTCTTCTTGAGCCGTTCCAGATTGCGCAGCGACGCCGGGAGCGACGCGGCCTCGCGTGCCGTCGACGTGGCAATTTTCTTTGTCTCGTCGGCTGCCCTTATGGCCTCCTCGGCCTCGCGGGAGAGCGTATCGGCCCGCGCCGGGGCCGCCGCAATCGCCTCCTTCTTCGGCACGAACAGGGCCGGATGAGAGAAATCGACCGGGGTGGCCTCGTTCGGCGAGATGATCACCCGCATCCCGATGTTCGTCTTGTCGAACAGGTCCTCCGCAAAGCCGTACGGCATCCGCACGCAGCCGTGCGAGGCCGCATAGCCGGGCAGCGGCCCGCCATGCAGCGCGATGCCGTTCCAGGTGATGCGCTGCATGTTCGGCATCCAGGCATCGTCATACATGGTCGAGTGATGGTCCTTGTCCTTCTCGATGACGGCGAAGACGCCGGCCGGCGTCTCGCGTCCCGTGGTGCCGGTCGACACCGGCGCGCGCAGGATCCAGCCGTCAGCGTCGTAGAAAGTGACCTGCTGGCTCTTGATCGACACGATCGCCATGATCGGCTCGCCTGCCGCGCGCGGCGCAACCGCTTCGGCAGCAGGGCGCGCCTGCTTCGCCGCGGCGGCGTCGGTGGTCAGCGCCGTCAGCGCGGCCATCGCCGCGATCGTTACAAGGCCGGCAGGCCGCCAACGCCGCATCGCCACAGTGGATTGCGCCGTCGTCAATCGATTTGCCATGCCGTACCCCGGTTGAAACAGGCGCCTGCCCTCAGCGTCGACTTAAGGCCAGATTGCGATCTTCGGATTAAATAACTATCGCCATCGCAATTGGCTCCCGAGCATTATCGGCAGCTTCGATGGCAAATCTCTGATATACGACGGCCCGCGCGGGCGGAAGGGTCGCTTTGGGCCAAAATGGACCGGCCGGGCAGCGCGCAAGGCTGCCGGCGCGCCCGCGGCCTTGCGGGCGACCCGGGCGTGGTTCGGCTTAGACGGCTCGCGGATGCCCGAACCCGGACACGAGCCGTGCCGCCCCGGAAATTGACGCCGGCAGTCACATCGGCGGCGTCACCCCGTCGCGGCCGACGTTGACGCGGCCAGCTTCGAGCGAACCGTCCTCCTTCTTCGCCGCGCCGAAGATGATGAGCCTGGCGCCCGGCTTCACCTCGGATTTATCGCTGGCGACGAAGGTGACGATCGGCGTGTCCGGCGGCACCACGATCTTCTTCTCGCCGTCCTTGTACTTGAGCAGGATGTTCTGGCCGTCGGTGCCCTTGACCGTCTCGGCCACTGTCGCATTCGTCATGGTCGAATTGGCGCGCGCATCCCAGGGACGGAAACCTTCGGCCGCGCCGCGCTGGTTCTCCGGGAAGATGTGCACGGCAATCGCCCGCTGCGACCCGTCGGGCTCGGGCATGCCGGTGACGCCGATATAGGAGCCCTCCCTGATCTCCGACAGCGCGGTCTTCACGACGGCGAACACGGCGACGTTGTCGGTCATGCGCACCTCTACGTCGCTGCCTTCGCGGGTCTTGATGCCGAGCATGTTGCCATCGACGGTCTCGATGGTCCCGCGGATACGGACCGTCGGCGCCTGCTGCGCCGACGCGACCGAAGACAGAATCGCAGACGACAGAATGATAGAAGACACAATGGCAATGGTAGCGAGCGAGGCCACGAGCACGCGTGGCCTCCAGGCGTTCAGTTCCTGCATGGCCTGTCCCTCCAGGGCGGTTGCGCCGGTCAATCATCGCAACCCCGGAGCTGGATCCCTATTCCGCTGTCCTGCGCTTTGTTGCGATCACGAAAATCGACGCGCGCATTGGGGGCGCCTCACATCGGCGGCGTCAGGCCATCGCGGCCGACGCTGACGCGGCTGGTCTCGAACGATCCGTCCGCAAGCTGCTTGACGAAGGCGATGATCTTGGCGCCCTCTTTCAGATCCGATTTCTCACCGGGCACGTAGGTGACGACCGGCGTCTCCGAGGAGACGAACACCTTCTTCTCGCCGTCCTTGTATTTGACCAGCAGCGTGTGACCGTCATTGCCGACCACGCTCTCGGCGACCGTCGCATTGGTCATGCTGGAGTTCGGCTTTAGGTCCCAGGGGCGCGAGCCTTCGCCGGTGCCGCGCATGCTTTCCGGAAAGACATGGACTTCGACGGCGTTCTGGCCGCCGTCCGGTCCCGGCACCGTGGTCGCGCCGACGAAGGAGCCGACCTTGATGTCAGAGAGTGCGATCTTGGTGATCCCCGCTACACGAAGATCGGAAGCAACACGCAGCTTGACGTCCTCACCGCTGCGCGACTTCACTGACAGCAGATCGCCGTCGACTTTTTCGATCGTTCCACGCACCCGCGTCGGAACAGGCGCCTGCTGCGCGACGGCATAGAGCGTGGATAGGCCCACCATCGCGACAGCGACAAGCGGACGTGTGAAAGTTGCACGTTGAACAGGCATGACAGTCTCCAAATTGTCCCACGAGGACAGGACCCCGGAGGCCGCGCCCTATTCTCTCAAGATTTTGTGAGATCGGTTTCGACCAGCGCGCGCAACTCCGCCGTCACCTGCGGCCGCTTGCCGAACCACAGCTCGAACCCGCGCACCGCTTGGTGCAAGAGCATGCCGAGCCCGTCGGCGGTCTTCAGCCCGCGCGCCTGCGCGGCCGCAAGCAGTGGCGTGATCAGCGGAACATAGACGAGGTCGGCAACGACCGCCTGTTGCGGCAGGCGCGCGATGTCGAGTTCGAGCGCCGGCTGGCCGCGCATGCCGAGGGAGGTCGTGTTGACGAGCAGCCTTGCCCGCGGCAGCACGTCACCGATTGCGTCCCAGGCCAGGGGCTGCACGCGCGAACCGAACGCCGTTGCAAGCACCTCGGCACGCGCAATGGTGCGGTTGGCGAGATGGACGCGACTGACGCCGCGTTCGAGCAGGCCGAACACGACCGCGCGCGACGAGCCGCCGGCACCGAGCACCAGAGCCTCCTCGGCTGCGTCCCACCCCGGTGCGCTGGCGTCGAGATTGTTGATGAAGCCTTCGACGTCGGTGTTGGTCGAACGCAGCTCACTTCCCGCAAGCCACAGCGTGTTGGCGGCACCGATCGCCTTGGCGCGCGCATCCGGCGTCGAGAGCGCGAGCACGTCTTCCTTGTGCGGGATCGTGACGTTGGCGCCGACGAAACCGTGCAACGACAGCCGCAGCACGAAGTCGCGCAGATCCTCCGGCGGCACCGCCTCGATCACATAGCCGCCCTCGATGCCGAGCGTGCGCAGCCAGTAGCGATGGATCAGCGGTGAGCGCGAATGCGCCGCCGGCCATCCGATCAGGCAGGCTACGGGCGTCTTAGACACGGTTTTCCTCGAAGGCGCAGGTTCGCAACGGTCCCTCCCGGGAGTTTCCCGGCGATCCATTTCGCGTCCGGCCCGCGCTGTCAAGCACGCGAGCGTCGCGCGCGGGCGCCAGCGCGGCGCCTGCGGCAAACTTGCGCCCAGGAAGGGGGGCACCAAGCCCAATGATTTGCAAAGAGGAACGCTGACGGCCGGCCTCGAGGCCGGCCGTCAAGTGAGTGCCACCATCACGCCGCGTCGCGATGTGCGGCGATGATCTGGTCGGCGGCGCGCCCCGTCACCTCGGCCATGTGGTCGAACTGGCGGGTGAAGCTGCCGGAGCCGGCGGTTGCGGAGCGCAGTTCGACGATCAGCTCGCCGATCTCGGCCTCCGGCATCATGGCGCGCACGCAGTCCCAGCCGCTCCAGCCGTCGCGGGTGTCGAAGCCGAGGATCTGGCCGCGCCGCGCCGATAAGATCGCGTTGATCTTGGCGGTCGCATCCGTCGGGCAGACGATCTCGACGACATGGATCGGCTCCAGCAGCACCGGCTGGCATTGCGGCAGGCCCTCGTTGAGCCCGATCCGCGCCGCCGTGCGGAACGCGAGATCGGAGGAATCGACGCTGTGATAGGAGCCGTCGGTCAGCGTCACCGCGACGTCGGTGACGGGGAAGCCGAGCGGGCCGCGCGTCAGGCCGTCGACGACGCCCTCCTCCACCGCCGGGATGTAGTTGCGCGGCACAGCGCCGCCGACCACCTTCTCGGCGAACTTGAACCCTTCTCCACGCGCGAGCGGCTTGATGTCGAGCACCACGTCGCCGAACTGGCCGTGGCCGCCGGACTGCTTCTTGTGCCGGCCGCGCTGGACGATCGGCTTGCGGATGGTCTCCTGGTAACCGATCGCCGGCGGATGAGACTTGACGTTGACGCCGAAGCGGTCACGCAGCCGCTCGCTGGCAACGCGCAAGTGCATCTCGCCCTGCCCCCACAGCACGGTATCGTGGGTCTGGGCGTTCATCACAATGACGAGCGAGGGGTCTTCCTCGTGCAGCCGGGCGAGCGCCTGGCCGAGCTTGACGTCATCCTTGCGGTCGGTGGCCGCGACCGAGATCGCAAGCACCGGCGGCGTCGGCTCGACCGCGATCAGCTGAGACGGCTGGGTCTTACCGGTCGAGATCGTGTCGCCGGTCTTGATCGGATCGAGCTTGCCGAGCGCGATCGTGTCGCCGATCTCCGCCGACGGGCGCTTGGTATCATAGGCACCGTTGACGGCAAGAATGCCGGAGATGCGCCCCGCGCCGCCCGAGGCAGATTGCAGCGTGGCGCCGTCGTCGAGATGGCCGGCGAGCAGCCGCGTCAGCGACAGCTTTCCGCCATGCTGCGAATGCAGCGTCTTGAAGACGTAGCCGAGCGCATCCTTGCTGTCGGCCGCGCCAAGCCGCTTGGCGGTCTCGGCGATGCCGGGCGCCTCATGGCGCAGCGCCTTCATCAGGCGGAGCACGCCGTTCTCGCGTGCGGCGGCGCCGAGCAGCACCGGGCAGATCAGGCCCTCGCGCAGCTCGCGAGAGAGATCGTCGAACACGGAATCGCGCGGCGGCTGGATGTCTTCGAGCAATTGCTCCATCAGCGCGTCGTCGTGATCGGCGAGCTTCTCCAGCATCGAGAAGCGGGCTTCCTTCTCGCGGTCGAGATTGCCACCTTCGAGCGCGATGACCTCTGAGGCCTTATGCTCGCGATAGACGAAGGCGCGCTCGAGCGCGAGATCGACGAAGCCCTCGATCAGCTCGCCATTCCAGATCGGAATCTGGCGCAGCACCAGCGGCACGCGGGAGGCCGGCTGCAATGTCTCGAGCGTCTCGCGGATGCGCTTGTTGGCGCGATCGATCTTGTTGAGAAACAGGAAGCGCGGGATCTTCATCTCCTCCAGCTCGCGCAGGATGATCTGAAGCTGCGGCAGCTTCTTCTCGTCAGCCTCGCAGACCACGACCGCAGCGTCGACCGCGGGAAGCGCCGCGCGCATGTCGTGGGCGAACTCAACGGAACCCGGACAATCGAGGAAAGTGTAGCTGTCCCCCATGAAACTCGTGGTGGCAGCCGTCAGGCCCACAGTCATCTTGTGATGGCGGGCCTCTGGCGTGGCGTCGCCCACCGAAGTACCGGCGTCGACGCTGCCGGCACGCGGGACCGCGCCCGTTCGTGCCAAAATCGCTTCGAGAAGAGTGGTTTTACCGCTTTGGAAAGGGCCCACAAGCGCAATGCACCGTGGACCTCGGGGACTTCTGACGTCTTGTCCCATTCGCCGCCTCCGTCATGTGGAGCTCGGCCCGTGATTGGGTCGGCAAAGGTCGATGCTCTGCCGGTCCCTTCGTTTTGGCAAGCGCGAAACGTCGCTGCGGTGCGTCGTCGCTGAAACGTGTCTGACTGTTAGCGACCCGGCCGCAGTTCCAGGCTTTCGAGGCCCGCGGCGATGTTGAGTCCGACCTGGCCCTGCACGCTGAGCGGCTGAAGCGCGATCGAATTGTTGGAGCCGCCGACCAGTACGTTGCCTCCTAAGCCGACGCCGACCGACGCGCTGCCTTGCGCGCCGGCATAGTTGCCCGAGAGGTCGCCAGGCCCGAGGCGGTCGACCGGCGCGAACACACCCCACGCCAGCGCCGTCTCCTGGGTGATGCCGAGGTCGAGACCGACTTTGCGAATGGTCGCGACGTAGCGATCCTCGGGCAAGCCCTCGGCCCGCAGCACGCAGCCGAGATTGGTCACTGATCCAACCACGAAGCCGATGCTGGCGCCGCCGCGGCATTCGAGCACGCCGACCCGTACCATCCGCTGCTGCGCGCTCGCACCTGTGACAGACGCGACGAGGCCAAGCGCGGCAAGCCCGGCGAGGAGGAGTGAACGGCGCATGAAAGGTCTCCGGCTATGATGTGATGCGAGCAGAGAAGGCGCCGCACCCGCGGCGCGCGAAGCGTCTATGCCACAATAATCTTGGTGGTTCCAGATCGGACACATCTAAAACCGAATTCGCGGAGGGAGCCCCTCACCCCACCCTCTCCCCGGAAGAACGGGGCGAGGGAGCGAGAGAACCGTGCGCCCCTTACGGTGGAGAATAAGTAGAACGCGCCATCGGGCGCGACTTAATCTCTCCCCGCCCTTCAGCGGGGAGAGGTCGGATTGCGAAGCAATCCGGGTGAGGGGCAAGGCGCAATGCTGACCCAAGCAAGGATCCATCCGACTCGCATGCGAGCATTCGCCCTATCGTTCGAAGCACATAAAAAGGCCCGCCGAAGCGGGCCTTTTCTATTCTTGTCGCGATAGGCTTAGCGCAGGTTGCCGCAGAAGCGCTGGATGCGTTTGCAGGCGTCTTCGAGATCGGAGGTCTTGGTCGCGTAGGAGATGCGGAAGGCCGGACCGAGGCCGAAGGCCGAGCCCTGCACGACCGCGACGCCTTCGCTCTCGAGGAGCTCAGTGACGAACGCCTCGTCGTTTCCGATCACCTTGCCCGACGGTGCGGTCTTGCCGATCGTGCCGGCGCAGGACGGATAGACGTAGAACGCCCCCTCGGGGCGCGGGCACTCGATGCCGTTCGCCTGGTTGAGCATGGAGACGACGAGGTCGCGGCGCTCCTTGAACACCTTGTTGTTCGCGGGGATGAAATCCTGCGGACCGTTCAACGCTTCCACCGAGGCCCACTGCGCGATCGAGCACGGGTTCGAGGTCGACTGCGACTGGATGGTCGACATCGCCTTGATGAGCTGCGCCGGACCGCCGGCATAGCCGATGCGCCAGCCGGTCATGCAGTAGGCTTTCGAGACGCCGTTCACGGTGAGCGTGCGCTCGTAGAGCTTCGGCTCGACCTGCGCGACGGTGGTGAACTGGAAGTCGTCATAGACGAGGTGCTCGTACATGTCGTCGGTCATCACCCAGACATGCGGATGCCTCACCAGCACGTCGGTGAGCGCCTTCAGCTCGGCCTTGGTGTAGGCCGCGCCGGTCGGGTTCGACGGCGAGCACAGGATGACCCATTTGGTCTTCGGCGTGATCGCACGCTCGAGCGCTTCGGCCTGGAGCTTGAAGCCGGCCGCGGCGGTGCAGACCACCGGCACCGGCTCGCCGCCGGCGAGCGCGACCATCTCGGGATAGCTGACCCAATAGGGCGCCGGGATGATCACCTCGTCGCCCGGATTGATGGTCGCCATCAGCGCGTTGTAGAGCACCTGCTTGCCGCCGGTGCCGACGATCACCTGGTTCGGCTTGTAGCTGACGCCGTTCTCGCGCTGAAATTTCGCGATGATCGCTTCCTTCAGCTCGGGGATGCCGTCGACCGCGGTGTACTTGGTCTTGCCGGCTTCGATGGCGCGGATCGCGGCCAACTTGATGTTGGCGGGCGTATCGAAGTCGGGCTCGCCGGCGCCGAGGCCGATGACGTTGCGGCCCGCCGCTTTCAGCGCGCGTGCTTTATCCGTGACCGCGATGGTCGCGGACGGCTTCACACGGTCGAGCGCAGCGGCAAGGAAGGACATCATCATCTCCTGGCGAGCGTCGTGAGCTCTTGGGCGTCACGACTCTGATTGTGGGAATGGATGTACCCTAGGACGGGTGCCGCTGCACCGCAAGAAACTTCGGCCCAATCCGGCAAAAGTTTACGGATCCGAGCCGGAGAGGCCCCGAATTTGGGCAATATTCCTAAACTTTGCTGCCGGAATCGCTTATATCCGGCAAGAATTGTCCTCCGAGCAATTTTGCTCTTTGCCGAACTGCAAGCTGCCATTTCGGCAAGGCCGTGCAACTTGACGATGCGAGGCATCCCGGATCGATTGCGCGGCTGATAACGCAACCATTCGATCCCGGCATGTCATCGCCGGCGCGCAGCGATCGCGGTCTGACGCAAGCGTGATGCGAATTGTTCTGTCGTGTTGAAATGATTTTTTGCGGCGTTGCAGTGCAGTAGCGATTTCAAGTTTTTCTAGCACGCGGCCCTTGCGGCGGATTCGCAACGGCATCATTGTTTAGCCGCGCTGCAGGGCAACAAGCGGCGCATCTTCCCGTCACCGGATCAGAACCTCTCGAATGTACAAGCTCTATTCGATGCAACGCTCCGGCAACAGCTACAAGGTCCGCCTTGCATTGGCGCTGTTGAACGTGCCCTACCAGGCAATCGAGATCGACATTCTGCGCGGAGAGAGCCGCACGCCGGATTTTCTTGCAAAGAATCCTTCTGGCCAGGTGCCGCTGCTCGAGGTCGGCGACGACCGCTACCTCGCCGAGTCCAACGCCATCCTCTGGTACGTGGCCGGCGGCACGCCGCTCGCGCCCGAGCAACGCATCGACCGCGCCGAGGCGCTGCAATGGATGTTCTTCGAGCAGCACGCGCTCGAGCCCAACATCGGCGCAGCCTATTTCTGGTTGTCGCTGGTCAAGGGCGGCCGCGACCTCCAGACCCACGCGCTGGAGGACTGGATGGAGCGTGGCTATGGCGCGCTCCAGGTGATGGAAAACCACCTCAAGACCGCCGAGTATTTTGCTGCGCGTCAGCTCACCGTCGCCGACATCGCGCTCTACGGCTACACCCATCTTGCCGACCGCTGCGACTTCGACCTCTCGACCTTCCCGGCGATCCGGGCCTGGCTGAAGCGGGTCGAGCAGGCGCCCGGCTTCGTGTCGATGGACTGGCGGCCGGCCGATGTCGACGATCCCGCGAGCATCGCCGCGAGCGCCTGAGCGGACTTTAGAATACCGGGCACAACGTTAACTTTTGCCACGATCTCGCCATGTTCGGCGCGATCGCTGCCCAAATGTTGCCGGTTGAAATTGTGACATTGGTTTGCGTCGCGGGTGATTCGCTCGCGCGTTGAAGGATTTAGACCATGGCTCGGGCGTCCGGCATGGTCGGCTTTCAGGGCCGACCTGCCCCCGTCGTCTCTTCCCGGCTGACAGGTGCCGTCGCGGCATCACTCGCGATCGCGGCGCTGTCGCTGTGCGTGATCGTCGCCCTGACGGTAATGACGACCCGGGCGACCATGGCGATGGGGCTTGCGGGCTGACCCTCGTTCCATCCCGGACCACCACTCGGCACTTTCGTTGCCGGCCTGCGCAGACCGGCACCGCGACAGGACATTGATGAAGTCACCGGTGATCATCGTTGCAGCGACCCTGACCGCGGCCATCCTGGTCGCGGCATCGCTGTTGATTTTCGCCGGCACGCGCAAGAACACGGGCTCCTCGACGCTGAACATTCCGGCCGTGCACGGTCAGGTGGTGGCGTGAGGCGCGCACGCCAGCGTAGCGCGCTCGGTCAAACACGCGGCGACTTGGCTTAAAATCCGCAGAAAGCTCTGCGCGCCGCCGCAGCGACGCCTTAAGCATCGCAAGCGAAATCACACCGCAACGATGCAACGATCGGCCAATCTCCGCACGTTAGCTCGTCAGGGAGCAAGACAGGGCCATGCGGTTCGGATGGCGTACGATACCCGGTCCGGCGCTGACGGCAGCGACGGCGCTGCTGGCGCTCCTGCTCGATCGTTATCTTCCCGTCCCCGCACCCGCACCGCTGTTCGTCTGCATCGTTGCCTTTGCCGGCTCGCTCTCCGGCTTCGCCTCCGCCATGGTCAGTGCGACTGTTGCGGTGATAGGCACGGCGCTGTTCTTCCTCAATCACGGTGGCGTGCCGGGCTACACCACGACCGATCTCGTCCGGCTCGGCCTGCTGGCAATCACGGTAGCCGCCACCGCAGGGATTACCGGGCTGATGCGCGAGCGCCTGCTCGACGCCTTTGCGCTGGAGCGCCGGCACTACGCCACGGCGGCGCGCCTGTCGGCGGCGCTCGACCAGGTCGATATCGGCATTGTTTTGCTCGATGCAGAAACCCGCGCCGAGTTCATCAACCGCGCCTTCCGCGACTATTTCTCGCTGCCCGACGAGAAGGCCGAGAGCCGGCCGCCCTTCATCGCGCTGATGTATCACGGCCGCGATACGGGCGCCTTCGAGCTACCGGAAGACGAACTGAGCGCCTTCATCGCCGAGCGCATGGAGATGGTCAGGATCGGCGACGCCACGCCGATCAATATCAAGCTCCGCAATGGCGAGGTGCTGCGCTTCGTCTGCGCCGCGCTGCCCGATGGCGGGCGCATGCTGAGCTACACGCCGGTGACCGACCTCGTCCGCCACACCGATACGCCATCGCGCGCCGATTACTATCGCTCGCTGCGCGATCCCACCGGCCGCAACCTGATCCGTTATTTGCGCGTCGCTGAATAGCGCGATTGATCAGCGCGGCGAACATCCCGTATGAATGAAGGTACTGGCTTTTCGCCTCGCATTCCTCGATCGCGGAATTTTCTCATGTCCCTCACCATTCGGGCCGTCACCCAGCAAGATTACGATCAATGGCTGCCGCTGTGGGACGGTTACAACGTGTTCTACGGCCGCTCGGGTACGACCGCGCTCGCGGGCGAGATCACGCGCATGACGTGGGCGCGCTTCTTCGATGCCTATGAGCCCGTGCATGCGCTGGTCGCCGAAAAGGACGGACAGTTGCTCGGCCTCACGCATTATTTGTTTCACCGCAGCACGACGGCGATCGAGCCGTCCTGCTATCTCCAGGACCTGTTCACGGCGGAAGCCGCGCGCGGCCAGGGCGTCGCCTCGGCGCTGATCTACGCCGTGTACGAGCGCGCGAAGGCCGCGGGCTCGCCCCGCGTCTACTGGCAGACGCATGAGACCAACCTCACCGCGCAGCGCCTCTACGACAAGGTGGCGGAGCGCTCCGGTTTCATCGTTTATCGCAAGATCTTCTGACCCGGGAATTTTGCAACCTGTGGATAAGTGAGGCTGTCACCCGCACGTAACATTGCGGGACTAGGCTCCCGCTTGCGCCTGATCAGGCCCCCCGTCACCGATCAAGCGCCCAAGCGGTCCCCGTCAGTCGCCGCGTCTGACCGGGGCCGCATTTTTTTGTGCGCATGGCAGCACCGCGGCCGTCGCCTTGCTGGTCGAGCGCACGGCCGTCAGAATGGGGCCTCGCCCGCACGTTCCTCTGACAGGACCTCTCATGGAAATCCGCAATCTCGGCGCCTCCGGCCTGCGCGTCTCCGCCGTCGGCATCGGCTGCAACAATTTCGGCCAGCGCACTGATCTGGAGACCTCGCGCAAGGTGATCCACCGCGCGCTCGATCTCGGCATCACCCTGTTCGACACCGCCGACATCTATGCCGGCATGGGCGGCTCGGAGACGGTCTTGGGCAACGTGCTCGGCGACCGCCGCAAGAACATCGTGCTTGCGACCAAGTTTTCCAAGCCCATGGCGAGCGACGGCACCAAGCAGGGTGCCTCGCGCCGCTACATCATGAGCGCCGTCGAGGCGAGCCTGAAGCGGCTGAAAACCGACTATATCGACCTCTACCAGCAGCATGATTACGACCCGCTGACGCCGCTGGAAGAGACGCTGCGCGCGCTCGACGATCTCGTGCGCCAAGGCAAGGTCCGCTACATCGGCAATTCGAACTTCCCGGCCTGGCGTATCGCAGAGGCCGAGTTCACCGCGCGTGCAATGAACGTCGGCCGCTTCATCTCGTGCCAGGACGAATACAGCCTCGTGGTGCGCGACATCGAGAAGGACCTGCTGCCGGCCGCGCAGGAGTACAAGCTTGGCCTCCTGCCGTTCTTCCCGCTGGCGAGCGGTCTTCTGACCGGAAAATACAAGCGCGGCGCGGCGGCGCCTGCCGATACGCGCTTTGCCAAGGCGCCGGCGTTGCGCGACCGCTACGTCACGCCGCGCAACGAGGAAATCGTCGAGAAACTCCAGGCCTTCGCCAAGGCGCGCGGCCATACCATGGTCGAGCTCGCCTTCTCCTGGCTGGCGGCGCGCCCGCAGGTGGCGAGCGTGATCGCAGGCGCCACCCGCGTCGAGCAGGTTGAGGAGAACGTCAAGGCGATCGCCTGGAAGCTCAGCACGGACGAGCTCGCCGAGATCGACGGGATCACCAAAGGCTGACGCTTGGCACCGCGGCGCGCTAAAGCGCGATGAGATTAGGTTGAATCGTCATCGCGCTTTAGGTTGTTGTTTGAGCATGATCTCCGCGCAAACGCGTACCGCGTTTGTCGCGAGGGAAAACCGCTCCACACTTTTCCGGATCATGCTCTATTTCGCGCCGCGCCCCACGGTCTGCATCACCTCAAAGCCTTCGAACTGGGGATGGCCGAGATAGAGCGGCTTGTTGTCGCCGGCTTTGTGATGCGCGGCGCGAAACGCCTCCGACTTGGTCCAGGCCTCGAACGCCGCATAATTCGCCCACACGGTATGCGAGGCATAGAGCGTGTGATCCTCGGCTTCCGGCCCTCTCAGCAGATGAAACTCGATGAAGCCCGGCACCTTGTCCAGATGCGTGTCGCGTGACAGCCACACCTGCTCGAAGGCCTTTTCCGACCCCTTGGCGACACGGAAGCGATTCATGGCGATGTACATTTTTTGATTTCTCCTGACGTAAGGGGAATTCGGCTCTCTCACTCCCTCTCCCCGTTCTTACGGGGAGAGGGTGGGGTGAGGGGCTGCAAAGTTCGGTCTGAATTGTACGCAGAACGCCGTCGATATTGCCGAGGACGTCGTTGTTCCAGAAGCGAAGAATCTTGTAGCCCTTCTCTCTCAGCCGTTCATCTCGGACGGCATCTGCTGCAGATTCATTGTGCTGCCCGCCGTCCACTTCGATGATGAGCCGCTTCTCGCGGCAGACGAAGTCGCAGATGAAGCCGATGATCGGCTCTTGCCGCACAAACTTGTTGCCGTCGATGCGGCGGTTGCGGATACGATTCCAGAGGACTGTCTCTGCGTCGGTCTGATCGACGCATAGTCGACGTGCGAGTCGGATGGACTTCTGATCGTTGCGACGCATTGCCTTGCCCCTCACCCCGATCGCTGCGCGATCCGACCTCTCCCCGCGAAAGAGCGGGGAGAGGTTAAGAAACCAGCCCCCTCATCGGTCTTGCGCTGGCGCTGTCCGGGAACACGGTCTCGGCGAGCACGCGATCGTTCAGGCCGAACTGGTCTTGCAGCACGCCCTTGATCACGGCGCGCAGGTCGGTCGTCGGCTTGAGGTCGCGGCCCTCATAGAGGTTGGCGAGCTTCAGTCCCGGCCAGTCGGAGATCACACGGCCGCCTTTCACGGCGCCGCCGGCGAGCAGCGCGATGGTGCCGGTGCCGTGGTCGGTGCCGTCGGTGCCGTTGATGCGGGCGGTACGGCCGAATTCGGTTGCGACCACCACGACCGTGTCGCGCCAGCGATCCCCCAGGCCGCTTTCGAACTCGGCGAGCGCCCCGTCGAGGCCGCCGAGCAGGAATGCGAGCCGCCCAACCGCACCGCCTTCGTTGGCGTGCGTATCCCAGCCGTCGAACGCGAGTGCGGCGATGCGCGGGCCATCATCGGCCGCCATCAATTTTGCGGCGCCCTTCGCGACCAGGCGCATTTGCGCGACCGCGTTGCCTCCCTTCGGCTTCATGTCGTCGCCGCTTGCGGCCTTCTCGAGCTGCAAGCCTTGCGACAGCGCGGATGCAAGCGCAGGATCGCGGTGACGATAGAGATCGACGAGCCGCATCGCGGTGTCGTCATCGGCCTGCGGCAGCGCGACCGGCGCCCAGCCGACGGTTGGCGCAGCCCCGCGCAGCACCAGCGGCGTGGTCGGTCCAACCGCGAGCCCGCTGGAGACGTGCTCGCCGCGCGGCAGCGCTTCCAGCGCGCGATTGAGCCAGCCGGACTGCACGCGGCCGGGCCCCGCATAGCCGCTTTCGAGCACGTCCTGGCCGTCGAAATGCGAGCGGTCGCGGTAGGGCGTCGACACTGCGTGGATGACCGCGGCATGCTTGTCGCGATACATGCGCGCGAATTCCGGCATCGACGGATGCAGCGCGAAGAACGAATCCAGCAGGAGTGCAGGGTGCTCGCCGTCGCGAGTCAGCGCGATCGAGCCGTGCAGGCCGGCATAATCGGGATCGCCGACCGGCGCGACGGTCGCAAGGCCGTCGAGCGCGCCGCGCAGGATCACTACGATCAGGCGGGGATCGCGACCGTCGGCAGCGCGCGCGAATTTCGGCAAGTAGGCCCAGGCGGCGAAGGAGGCGCCGCCAAGCAGTAGCGCGCGGCGCGAGGTGAGGAGCCGGTTCTCGGCACAATCCATCGTCATCTCCTCTGCAGTTCCGGCGACATCAGGAGCAGCGCCAGTGCCTGCTGGCGCGATTCCGCGCGCTCGATGGTCCGCCGCGTCTCGGTCGAAGCCGCATCCGCCGCGGCAAATCGGGTCTATGTTGTTGCCGAGCCGCGAGCCGATCTGGACGGCGATGTCGAGGCGCAGCTTCATGCCCTCGGGCGCAGCCCAGGCGGCGTTGGTGTCGGGAAATCCGTTCGGCCCGGCCGGCGACCACAGCGGCTGTCCGAGCAGATTGAGGCTATTGAGATATTGTCCGGGATCTTCCGGCACGCGCGCGAGCAGCCTGCCGCTGGCGACCAGGAATTCGTAAGGGCTGCGCATCTTGGTCAGCGGCGCAGTCCACGCCTCGTTGGAATCGACGAGCGCCGTCGCAAGCGCCTTGAGGTCGCCGTCGGTCTTCGTGAATACGTCGCGCAGGCGCGCCACGAGCGCGGGCGGCGGATCGTCCGCAACGAAGTGCCGGGCGAACTTCGTGGCGATGAAGTTCGCGGTCGAGGGATGGCGCGCGATATCGGCGAGCGCCGCTTCGCCCTGCGCGAGCCCCGCCGCGTCATAGGTCTTGCCGAGCAGCCCCTGCGGTCCCGGCTGA
Source organism: Bradyrhizobium sp. UFLA05-153 (assembly GCF_054185185.1). Taxonomy (NCBI): domain Bacteria; kingdom Pseudomonadati; phylum Pseudomonadota; class Alphaproteobacteria; order Hyphomicrobiales; family Nitrobacteraceae; genus Bradyrhizobium; species Bradyrhizobium sp. UFLA05-153. The sequence goes on along the minus strand of NZ_JBBIAM010000006.1, from coordinate 46,349 downwards.
TGGGCATTGGCGTTGAACACGAAATTGCCGGGCTCGCCCAACCGGCCCTGCGGGCCCGCAAAAGTCCACCCCGTGATGATGCGCGCGAGCGAGGTGACGTCCTCCTGCGTGTAGCCGCCATTCACGCCGAGCGTATGCAGCTCCATGATCTCGCGCGCGAGATTTTCGTTGAGCCCGCGCTTGCGATTCTGGCCCGCGCGTGAATCCGGCCCCAGCGATTGCTGGTTGTCGAGGAAGAACAGCATCGCCGGATGCTGTTCGACAGCCTTCAGCATGTCGGCGAAACGGCCGAGCACATGGGGGCGGATCGCCTCGCGCTCGAACGAGCCGGCCCAGATCCGCGCCAGCTCGCCCTTGGCTGCCGAGATGCAGAAATGGTTGGACCAGAACGCAACCAGGCGCTCGGTGAAGCCGCAATCGGCGAGCGTGGCGCGTTGCAGCCGCGCCAAGGCCTCGCCGCAATCGGCGAGCGTGGCGCGTTGCAGCCGCGCCAAGGCCTCGGCGCGAAACGTCTTCTGGATCACATTCAGCGGCTGCGGCGCAGGCTTTGCGGCGGGCGGCGCCGCATTGGGCTGCATGGCATCAGCGGGTTTTGCCGCCGCATCAGACGCCTTCATCTGCGGCGACTGGCCGGCGATATCCATCGCAACCGCGTTGAGCGACAGGTTGCGGCGCGCTGCGGGCTTCTGATCGGCTGGCGTCGGCGGCGCGCCCTGGGTTTGCGGCGGCGGCCCTTCACCTGGTTTCGCTTCACCAGGTTTCGATTCACCTGGTTTCGATTCACCTGGCGTGCCGGACTTGGCGGCGGCCTCGCGCGCCGCTTTCACCTGCGCCTGATATTCGAACACGGCCTGGCCGAGTTGCGGCGTCGATTGCAGGCCCGGCGCTTCCAGCAGCACGCCATTCGGCCGGCCCAGCTCCGACTTCACGAAACCGCGCGGGTCGGAGGCCGCATTGATGAAATCGCCGGATGCACCGCCGCGCGCGCCGAAACCGAACCGGTTGAGTGCAACGAGTGCGGCTTGCGAATCGCGGGCCATTGTTCTGTCCTTGCACTTCCTTGCGGCATGCGCGCCGACTACTATACCGCCGACAATGATGAACCCGGCATGAAAATGTCAGCGAAGCTTCGGCGCCAACGATGACAAATCGGAAAGAAATCCTCACCGCCCCCGCCGCACCTTTGCGTCAAATCGTGTGTTCCCGCTGCGGCACGGCGTTTTCATGCGCACTCTCGGGCTCTTGCTGGTGCGCCGAGGAGACGGCGCGGCTGCCGATGCCGACCGACGCCGAAGATTGCCTGTGCCGCGATTGTCTGCGCAAGGCGGTCAGTGAGACGGCGAAGGATTCTGGTCGCGAAAACTGATGTGGCCGCCTTAGAACTCCCTTTACCTTCGTCGGCTGGAACCCGCAGCTTCATGCATCTCTTAACCAGACACGGCTAGGTTGTGCGACGTCAATTCGAGTACGCCGCATGAGTCGTTTCATCCTGTTCACCTGCATGGCCTTCGTCACCGCCTTCGTCGGCGTCTCCTGGGCATTGCGTGGATTTCCCACCACCTCCTATTCGCCGATCGGCGAGTTGAAGCCGACGCTCACCGCAACATTCGGCGACGAGAGCGCGAAAGCGTATGAGCGCAAGGCGTGGGAGGCGGAGCACACCGCAATGAGCGACAAGGACCCGAAGCTCGACGCGCTGCGCATGGACGCCTTGCAGGCCGGCACCGCCTACGCCATGTCGCCTTGCGACAGGACGATGAAGGCCAATTTGATCGCGGCCACGTCGGCCTATGCGCGCGGCTACATGAAGATCTACGACTGCCCGAACCCGGCCATGGGTATGTTCTGTAGCGAACAGAAGCGCGACCAGGCCAACGCGGCGTATTCGACGCCGCTCGACGTGCGCGTCAAGGCGGCGCTCGCGGAAGCCTTCGAGCAGAAGGGCGTGGTCAAGGAGGATTTCCCGGAGGACATCCGTTTTGCCGTACTGGCATTCGCCGGCCCCGGCCTGTGGTCTGATCCCTCGCCCGTATGCCTGCCGCGGCAGCGCATGACAGCGAGCCCCAGATGAGCCGCATCTGGTTCGTCGTCTGGGCGATCATCGTTGTGCAGGTCGCGGCGTGGGCGTTTGCGCCGGAGCCGAAGGCCCCGCAAGCACCCGCAAGCGACGGTCCAGGGTATGGCAGCAGCGAGAAATATTCGGTTGACGCCAGAGTGAGCCAGCGTGCCGACGCAATCGCTGCGCTGGAACGTCCCTATGGGGCTCGCTGCACAGACGACGGCCGCAAGCAGTTCATCGGCGGCCTCAACGAATACTACTATCAGCGCCAGAACCAGATGGAGCGCTATCCCGAAACATTCGGCAAGCCCGGCGCTGACTACATCGCCAGGCAATGGTCGACGGGAGAGGACCAGCGCATCGATCGACTGACCCAGGAAGCCTATGCGCAAGGCTATCTGAAGCTGTCGGACCTGAACAACGTCGCACGCAAGATGGTCGAAGCTGTCGTCAGGAACGAGCGCGTGATCGCGAAAGCCTGCGCGGGGTGACCGGCGCTGGCTCTACACCGGGTGTCCCGGCGAGTTCCGTGCCATGCCGTCGAACGCGTCGAGCAGCTTTTCGCGCCAGGCGTAGACGGGGTCGTCCACCTCCAGCAGCTTGAACGGGCTCACCACGCGCGCCCATTGGAATCCGCCGAACACGATGTAGTCGGCATAGTTGGGGGCGCTGCCGCCGAGGAAGGCTTGCGTCTTCAGGGTGAGACGCATGATGTCGAGCGATTTGCGGAAGGCAACGACGGCGGTGTCGCGGCTCGCCATGATCTCCTCCAGCGGCTTGCCGAAGCGCGCTTCACGCGTCCGGCGGAAATAATCCGCATCGACCTGTGCCAGGTTCTTCGGAATGTCGGCGATGATCAACGGAAAGATGCCGCCGACGATCGCGATGTCGCCCCATCCGTTCAGCATCCGCGCCATGGCGCGGCCGCCCTCCCCGCCGAACAGCGACGGACGATCGGGAAAGGTGTCTTCGAGATAGTTGGCAATGGTCCAGGAATCGACGACCGGCCTGTCGTCGTGCAGCAGCACCGGAACCCTTTCCGAGCCGTGCGGCGTGATTGCGGCTTTCTCGGTGAAGCGCCAGGGCAGCGTGTCGGCGGCGAGACCCTTATGCGCAAGCGCCATGCGCGTGCGCCAGCAATACGGACTGAAGGGCCGCCCGGCGTCGGTGCCGACGAGTTCGAAGAGTTTGAGTGACATGAGTGGCCCCGCTGCTGTGATTAGCGGAGAGAGTAACCGTCACCGCAAGGAGCGCAAGTGAAGTAGCAATCCAGATTGCCGCGGCAGCGAAATTCTTGCTTCGCTTTACTCACTGCGCTGGCGTCACTGTGATGGTTCTGACTTCGGTCTTCTGCATGCTCCGGCCGAGCGCGCGCGCCGAGGTCACGGACTTGTCGGTGATCTTGCGCGTCATGCCGTCCTCGACCTCGAGCACAGCGCGCTCGTCGAGCGAGAGCACCATCTGCTTGACGATGTCGTCGATCTGCTGCGGCGTCGCGCTGTTGCCGGCGGCGGCCATCAGCTTCTTCATCAGCGACTGCGTGAACTCCTTCAACGCTGCGGCGTCGTAAGAGGTGGTGTTGACATAGGTGCGCTTGCCGGTGGCAGCATCCGCCTCGGTCAGCTCGAAGCTGGCGTTGGATTTCATCGCACCGCCGCCGAGCGGACTATCGACCGTATCGGTCGAGCGCCTGACCTCGCCCCGCTTCATGCCGGTCACCTGCGCTTTTGCCAGTTGCGGCAAATCTTCGACGTAGCTGGTCGCGGCCTTGTCGGCGTCAACTTCAACGAAGCCCGCCATGATCTGGTTGAGCAGGGCGACAAGCTGCGGCTTGTCCTTGTACGGCTCAGTGAGGCTGCCGGCCATCCTGCGCACGGCGGCCTTGGCCTCATCGAGATTGTCGACACGCACCGGCCTGCCGTGCACATCGGTGGTGACCTTGATCGGGACATCGTCGAGCGCCTTCGCGACGGAACGCACCAGCGGCAGCGTCGGATCGTTGCCCTCGGCCGTGGTGCCGCGATGGACATAGGTGATGCGAAAACCGTCGGCGACCTTCGCATCGAAGGTCATCTCGGCACGCGACTTGAGCAGCGAATTCCGCGTGCCGCCCTCCGCCCTGGCCTCGTCGGTGCTGGTTTCGGTTTCGATGATCCAGCGGCTGCCGACCGGCGGATCGAAGGGACGCTCGGGCGGCTCTGCGGCGCAGGCGGTGTGAAGTGCGAGGGCGGCGAGCGCGGCGGCGAACGTCCCGGCACGGCGGATGGTGTCAAACTGCGGGTGTATCATGCGTCCCTCCAGCCCTTGGTGGTGGTGTGGAGGGAATGGGTTCAATTACCGTCCGTTGACGCGCAAAAACTTTTCGCCGTCCTCCGTCACTACGATGATCAGGCCCATGCCGGGCAGCGTCTCCCGCGCGACATAGCCGCGGTCGGCGGCGTCTTCCCAGATCGTCAGGCGCGGGCAGGAGGTCTTCCAGGTCGAAATCACCTCGGCATAGGCGCGCGGCTCGCGCGCGATCCATTCGACGAAATCGAGCACCAGCGGGTCTGCGCCGTCAGTCATTGCACACCTCCGTTCTCAAAGGCCGCCATCACGGGCGTACGGACCAGAAGCCAGCTCCCATAGGCGATGTAGTAGCAGGCGATCGTGGTGATCAGCCGCGTCGCCCAGACGCGGTATTGCTGGTCGGTCATCGCCTCAAGGAGGCGCCGAGCCAGCGAGGTGCCGAGCATCGAGGCCGCGATCGCGACCCCCGCGAGCACCGGATCGAGCGTCGCCGCCTGATCGATGATGCCGCCGAAATAAAGCAGCTTCGTGAAATGGCTCGCGACCTGGCAGGTCGCTTTCGTCGCCACGATCTCGCGCCGGCCGAACTTGCCGCCGAGGAAGAAGGTGTCCATCAATGGACCCGAAACGCCGGTCATCAGCATCAAACCCATGCAGATCGAGCCGTAGAACGTGCCCTGCCAGATGCTGTCCGGGTTCGGCTTGATTCCTGCCGGCATCATCCGCGCCATGAACGGCGTCACGCCGAGCAGGAGCAGCGCGACCGGCTTGTCCGGCACGTAGCGCGTGATCGACCAGAGCGCCAAGGCCAGCGCGCAGCCGATCAGATAGACGAACACCGGCCGCCAGCGGATATGCGCCCGCCACAGGAACGCGCGCCAGCCGTTCGAGGCCATCTGCGTGATCGCATGCAGCACCATCGCGGTCGGCAGCGGCATCAGCGCCAGCAGCACGCCGATCAGGATCAGCCCGCCCGCCATGCCGAACAGCCCCGACAGGAACGCCGTGGCGACCATCAGTAATCCGAGGGCAGCGATCATGATGGGCGTCACGAGAAAATCTCCAGCGTTGGGCTCTGCGAGTAAGGGACGCAAATTGCTAGTTCTCCCTCGCCCCGCTCTTGCGGGGAGAGGGTGGGGTGAGGGGCTCCTTCCGCGAATTCGGCGCGAGAAGGACTCGCGGAGACTCCCCTCACCCGATCGCTTCGCGATCGACCTCTCCCCGTAAGAACGGGGCGAGGTGAAGTGCAGCACGCGTCGCGAAAATCGGCTTCAAGCTACGTCCATTCTTGTGCCTCGCTTGTGGAACTCACGCAAACTGAGTTATCTTGGCCTGGCATCAGCTTTCCTGAGGGTACGGGGCTTTGCGACGGCTGCTCTTTCTCAACGGCATCAAGGCATTCGAGGCGGCGGCGCGGACCGGCAGCTTTGCCGCGGCAGGCGTCGAGCTGAGCGTCTCCGCCGCCGCGGTCAGCCGCATGGTGCACCTGCTCGAGGAGCGCCTCGGCGTCGCGCTGTTCGAGCGCAAGGCCAACAAGCTCGTGCCGACGCAAGCGGGCCGCGCCTATCAGAGCGGGCTGACACCGATCTTCGATGCGCTGGCAAGCCTCACCGCGCAGGTGACGGCACCCTCCAGCGTGCGCGTGCTCACCATCGGCGTCGGCCACACCTTTGCAATGCGCTGGCTGATCCCGCGTCTTTCCGAGTTCCGCAGCGAGGAGCCGGATATCGAGGTGCGCTTCACCACCGGCGGCGCGGCGGTGCCGTTCGGCGAGGACTGGAGCTGCGGCATCAAGCTCGGCACCGGTGACTGGCCGGGACTGGTCGCCGAGCCGCTGTTCGCCGGCGACCTGACGCCGGTCTGCGTACCTCGCCTGGCCACATCCCTGAAGCGGCCGGCCGACCTCAAGGGCCCGAGCATGATCCGCGTCGCGCATTCGCCGGAGGACTGGCCGCTTTGGCTGAAGGCGGCGAATGTCAGCCGCGTCACCGCGCGCGGGCCCGAGTTCGAGTTCTACGGCCAGGCCTTGCAGGCCGCCGTCGACGGGCTCGGCATCGCGATGGGCATCCGCCCCTATATCGACGACGATCTCGCCGCCGGCCGGCTGGTGGCACCGTTCGACCTCTCGGTGCCCAAGGGCATGCGCTGGTATCTGGTGTATCGCAGCTTCCAGACCGAGCAGCGCGACTTTGCCGCGTTCCGCCGCTGGATCATGCGCACCGCCGCGGAACCTGCCGTGCGCCCACGCAAGGGCGCGCGCCTCGCCGCGCGCGCCTGAGGCGAAAAAGCCGCCTCCGTGTGAACGGCTTCACACGCGCTTTCGCGCGGACGTGGTCTCCTAACCCTCCAACGAGAAATTGGGGACTACGAATGACGACGCTTTACGACGGCTTTGACATCGAATCGTTCGAGGCTGGCAAGGGCCTGTGGCATGCCCGCATCCGGCGAGCCGACTTAAGCCTTCTCGCCATCGACGGCGTGCTGTTTCCGGCAATGGAGGTCGGTTTCGCCTGGCCCGATCCGGAAGCCGCGATCGCCGATGCCAAGCACCATATCGACCGCTTCCGCCGGCGGACGGAGCACGACGACGAGGGATTTTGACCGGGATATTTTTGACACAGCGCGGTGGTAGGGCGAGGACTGAAGTCATGTCGCAGATCGAGTTCGAAGAGACGCAACCGCTGGCCCAATCCTGTCACCGATCCGTGCTGTCGAGCTGCCCGGAATGCGCCGGCGAGCTCGCCGTGCTCCGGGTGATCAGCGGCCGCGCCGGCTGCGAGTACTGGACCATGCGCTGCACCCATTGCGGCGGGATCCATCTCGACATCGTCCCACCGCAAGCGCTGAGCGAAGACGGCGGCTCGCTGCCGGCGGCGTGAGCCTGCTGCCAACCTGCTGTCAGCAGGCTGACCCGAGCAGGGGCATTCGCCCTTTCCTGTGCGGCGGACTCGTCCCATATTCGGAGGATGGCGAAGAAACCTGCTCCCCCCGAAAAATCCGTCAAAACCCCGAAATCCAAAGCACATCGGCCCGACGTGCAGCCGATCGCGCCGGCACTGGCCGAACTGCTCAATCCCGCGATCAATCGCGGCGAGAGCGGCATCGGCTCGTCCACGGGGCTGCAGCCGCCGCCGGACAATTCGCGCGACCGCCGCGCCGGCGGCGAGGCCGCCGCACATCGCGCACGAGCGTCGACGCCGAAGGATTTTCCGGCCGATCGCCCCGCGGGGTTGGAGGAAGCGCCGCAGGCTAATTATGGCACCGCCGCGACCGTGCCGTTCCTCGATCCGGAACTGGCCCGTCAGCTCGGACTGCCCACGGAGGAGGATGACGCGGAAGCCCTGGCGCGTCCCCCGCGCAGCAAGATGGAGGCGCTTGGCGTCAAGGCCACCGCGGACGCGCTGGAGACGCTGATCCGCGAGGGACGACCGGAGTTCCGCAAGGACGACGGCTCCATGAAGGTGTGGACGCCGCACCGGCCGCCGCGCCCGGAAAAGTCCGAAGGCGGCGTGCGCTTCGAGATCAAGTCGGAATACCAGCCCAAGGGCGATCAGCCGACCGCGATCGCCGAGCTCGTCGAAGGCGTCGAGCGCAACGATCGCTCGCAGGTGCTGCTCGGCGTCACCGGCTCGGGCAAGACCTACACGATGGCAAAGGTGATCGAGGCGACGCAGCGCCCTGCCCTGATCCTGGCGCCGAACAAGACGCTCGCCGCCCAGCTCTATGGCGAGTTCAAGAATTTCTTCCCCGACAACGCGGTCGAATATTTCGTCTCGTATTACGACTATTACCAGCCCGAAGCCTACGTCCCGCGCACCGACACCTATATCGAGAAGGATTCGTCGATCAACGAGCAGATCGATCGCATGCGCCATTCGGCGACGCGCGCGCTGCTCGAACGCGACGACGTCATCATCGTCGCCTCGGTGTCCTGCATCTACGGTATCGGTTCGGTCGAGACCTATACCGCGATGACCTTCGCGCTGAAGAAGGGCGAGCGCATCGACCAGCGCCAGCTCATCGCCGACCTCGTCGCGCTGCAATACAAGCGCACGCAGGCCGACTTCACCCGCGGCACTTTTCGTGTTCGAGGTGATGTGATCGACATCTTCCCGGCGCACTATGAGGACCGCGCCTGGCGCGTGAATCTGTTCGGCGACACTATCGAGAACATCGAAGAGTTCGACCCGCTCACCGGCCACAAGCAGGACGAGCTCGAATTCATCAAGATGTACGCCAACTCGCATTATGTGACGCCGCGCCCGACGCTGGTGCAGGCAATCAAGTCGATCAAGTTCGAGCTGAAGCAACGGCTCGACCAGCTCCACGACCAGGGGCGCCTGTTAGAAGCGCAGCGGCTGGAGCAGCGCACCACCTTCGATCTCGAGATGATGGAAGCGACGGGAAGCTGCGCCGGCATCGAGAACTATTCGCGCTACCTGACCGGACGCCGTCCCGGCGAGCCGCCGCCGACGCTGTTCGAATACGTGCCCGACAACGCGCTGATCTTCGCCGACGAGAGCCACGTCACCATCCCGCAGATCGGCGCCATGTTCCGCGGCGACTTCCGCCGCAAGGCAACGCTCGCCGAATACGGCTTCCGTCTGCCCTCCTGCATGGACAACCGCCCCTTGCGGTTCGAGGAGTGGGACATGATGCGGCCGCAGACGGTCGCCGTCTCGGCGACGCCCTCGGGCTGGGAGCTCAACGAGAGCGGCGGCGTATTCGTCGAGCAGGTGATCCGTCCCACCGGCTTGATCGATCCGCCCGTCGACATCCGCCCGGCGCGCACGCAGGTCGACGACCTCGTCGGCGAGGTCCGCGTCACCGCGCAGGCCGGCTATCGCTCACTGATCACGGTGCTCACAAAACGCATGGCGGAGGACCTCACCGAATATCTGCACGAGCAGGGCATTCGCGTGCGCTACATGCACTCGGATATCGATACCATTGAGCGCATCGAGATCATCCGCGATTTGCGACTCGGCGCCTTCGACGCGCTGGTCGGCATCAACCTCTTGCGCGAGGGGCTCGACATTCCCGAATGCGCACTGGTCGCGATCCTCGACGCCGACAAGGAAGGTTTTCTGCGCAGCGAGACCTCGCTGATACAGACCATCGGCCGCGCCGCGCGCAACGTCGACGGCAAGGTGATCCTCTATGCCGACCAGATGACCGGCTCGATGGAGCGCGCGATCGCCGAGACCAACCGCCGCCGCGAGAAGCAGGTCGAGTACAACAACGCCAACGGCATCACGCCGGAGAGCGTGAAGAAACAGATCGGCGACATCCTCAACTCCGTCTACGAGCGCGACCACGTGCTGGTCGAGGTCGGCGGCCACGACATGACCGACGACGTCATCTCGATCGGCCACAACTTTGAAGCCGTGCTCGCTGACCTCGAAACCCGCATGCGCGAGGCCGCCGCCGACCTGAACTTCGAGGAGGCCGCGCGCCTGCGCGACGAGGTCAAGCGCCTGCGCGCCACCGAGCTTGCGGTGGTCGACGATCCCACCGCGAAGCAGCGCACAGTGCAGGGCAAGGCCGGCGCCTATGCCGGCACCAGGAAATACGGCGACGCCGCCAACCTCCCGGTCAGCGCCATGAAGAAGAGGACGGTGGGCTCCGCGATCAAGGCCAGCGGCAGCAGCGGCTCAAAGGTCCACAAGCCGCATCTCGACGAGATGCACGGCCCGGAGTCGCTGCCTTATCGCGAGAGCCGCGCGCTGCCGTCAAAGCCGTTCGGCAGCACGAGCCGGATCATCCAGCCCACCGACTCGCGGCAGTCGGGCCCGGAGTTCGGGCCAGCGCCGAAGTCGACGGGAGGAGCGCCGGGGCGAAGGGGTGGGTGGAAGAAGAGGTAGGTTGGGCGCTCGCATTCTACCCAAGAAGCAAGAGACGCGATGGATTCCGGGCTCGCCGCTTTGCGGCGCCCCGGAATGAAGACGAGAGATTGCCGCCTCCCCGCACGCATTGCCGCGCCAAGCCGATAACGACACATCGTCTCCACTTTGCATGCGCTGCTTGCACACACGCTTGTGAAGCCAGAGTGTGACCAGTCGGCTTGCCGGTGTGACCTACTTCACCTGACGATTTCCACGTTTCAATTACGAATTGCCGGGGTGGACATTTTAGAGGAGTGATAGACATGGCAATGGCGGTGAAACGTGGTGCGATTCCGAGCCCGCGACACGAACTGGCAGCGGCGATGCCGCATGTGGCGCTGGCTCACGTCCCGGCCCATCACCTGTTCTTCCCCAAGAAACTTTCGATCTGGCACAACGACATCCATGGCGACTGCGTGACCGCCGAAGAAGCCTTCGCCAAGGCCTGCCACAAGCCGGAGATCTTCATCAGCGATGCCGAGGTGGAGAAATGGGCCAAGGCCCACGGCGTCTACGAGGGCGCGGTGCTCATCAACGTGCTGAAGGCCATGCAGAAGGAAGGCTTCAGCCAGAGCGATCACTCCTATGATGACGGCCACGCGAGCACGGTCGACTGGACCAACCCGGCGGTGCTGAAGAGCGCGCTGTATCACGGGCCGGTCAAGATCGGCGTCGCCGCCGACCAGCTCGAGACCACCTGCCGCGCGCACAATTTCAAGACCGGCTGGTTCGCCACCGGCTACACACAGGACAACAACGAGGATCATTGCGTGAGCCTGTGCGGCTACGGCACCATCAGTTGGCTGGCGCATCAGCTCGACGCCTCCGTGCCATCGGGCGTGGACGGCACCAAGCCCGGCTATGCCATGTTCACCTGGGGCAGCATCGGCATCATCGACGTGCCGTCGATGGTGGCGATCACCCACGAAGCATGGCTGCGGACGCCAACCACCGTCGTGGTCTGATTGAGCCACGGACTCGCCTTACCTCTCCCGCTTGCGGGGGAGGTCGCGGCGCAAAGCGGCGCGGGGCTCTCTCCACTCAGAGAATCCTGATTGCGGAAAAACCCTCTCCCCCGCCCTCTCCCGCAAGTGGGAGAGGGAGCGCGCCTGCAACGCTGTTTGCGGCCGCATCCAATCGCATCGTACCCTACCCGACGCTCGCTACCACCACGGCCAGCACCGACAGCATCAACATGATCGTCAGCAGTTGCAGCGAGGCCGCGGGCTGCGTGCGCCACTCCGTGATCTTGTCCGACAGCGACAAATGGCCGTCGAAGAATTTCGGCTCGTAGATCATCCGGAACAGGGTCGGCAGCTTCGGCCCCAGCGACACCGCGAGCAGCGCGCGGACCAGCGATGCGCCGACGACGAAGACGGCGACGCCGGCGTCGCCGACGAGGTCCTTGTTGCCGACGAGCTTGAGCATCAGCGCGGCGGCCGCAAAGGTCGGAAAGCTTTGCAGAATCGCGGTCAACGCAAAACCTTCGAGCAGGTTTTGCAGGCGGGATTTCCGGGCAGCGGCGGTCACAGCCATACGTGTTTCCCTGATGACACGCGTGTGACACTAACCCCAGCCGGCGTCGCCTGATGTGAGCTGGCTCACGTGCCCGGCGTCGCGCGCCATCGACAAGCCTGCTGCGCCATTGCCCCATGGCCCTATTGCACACGAATCCGTGCAGGAAATAGTCACACAATGTACAGTTGCATACCATGAACCGGGTATTGCGCCGCCGCGTCAAAACCTCTGCAATCCTCGGTGTTTTTGCGGATTGCTGGGATCGGGCAGGCCAGGATAGCGTTTGCTATGTGCGGGCCAATGAGGGGCGGCGGAGCATGACGGTTGAGAGCTTGAACAGACAGCGCGTGCTGCATCTCCTCGAGACTTTTGCGCGCGGCGATCTCGATGCCGCGCTGGCGTGCTGCACCGACGACGTCGACTTCCTCACTCACGCACCGATCGACGTGCTGCCGCACATGGTGCCGCGGCACGGCAAGGCCGAGCTGCGAAAACTCTGGCAGACGGTGTGGTCGCGCTATTCCGAGATCCGCCACGAGCCGGCGCGCGTCGTCGCCGAGGGCGATCAGGTCGCGACGTACTTGCGCACCTTCTTCAGGAAGCGGACCAACGAGCGCATCGTGCAGGTCGACATGGCCGTGTTCTATTCGCTGCGCGACGGGCTCGTATCGGAGATCCGCGAGATCATCGATTCCTACGACCTGGTGCAGCAGGTGCTCGAGCGCGAGATCGGCCCGCTGATCGTGGGGGAGCCGGTGGAGGGGTAGCGCGGCTCGCGATCCACGCTATGCCACGATACGCTGGCTGTCTCCTCATAGTCGTCCTGGCGAAAGCCAGGACCCATACCCACCAGCTTCCGCAATGGGCAGGCTGGTGGTTGGCAGCGTCCGTCACAGTTGCATTCGGGGTAACGGGTCCTGGCTTTCGCCAGGACGACATCGGATGTGCGGCGCTTCGCGCGCTGGAACGGTGAGAGATGAAAATTGAACCTCGCTCTTCCCTCCCCCGACCCACCTCGGGGCGTTGTGGACGCCGGCCAACTTGAGTCCGGGCCTATGAAGATCGCGTTGCTTGCCTTTTTGGGGCTGTTTCTGGGGTCGCTTGGCGGGGCTGCGCTGGGCATCGGAGCCGGGCTCGCCTGGGTCGAAATCTTCAAGACCACGAATTTCGAGGGCTATAGCGGCATGCTGGTGTTCTTCACCTTCATGCCCCTGGGGGCCGGGATCGGCGGGATCGCCGGCGGCGTGCTGTTCGGCCTGCTGGCGATGCGCGACGACGCGATCGCCGTCCAGCGGGAACCCGTGCCCCGGACCGACCGGTAAATTACGGGGTTCTATTGTAAATTTCACAAAGCGCACTCAATTGTGCATGGCGAAAACGTGAATTGCGTTTTCGCGTGCCAGGCTTATTTGTTTGCGTACGAACGAATTCAGCAACCCCGCGGCGCCTACTGTGCATGGGGTTGTTTTCGTTTTTTGCTAGCCAGTTTCAGGAACGACCCAAATGACAGAGCATAGTCTCTGGCGTTTCTCGCGCGCGTTGCATGGCGCGATCAACGACCGGCAGTTTGAGGATCTCGAGACCCTGATCGACGAGGACGTCGACTGGGCGGTCTACGGCCCGATCGACATGTTTCCGTTTCTCGGCGCCCGCCAGGGCAAGGACGCCGTGCTCGACGTCATCCGCCAGATCGCGGACAATTTCCGCGTCCGCCGCTTCGACCGCGAGACCATCATGCTGGGCTTGGATTCCGCCTCGTCCATGCTGCGCTATTCGCTCACGGCGCTCGATTCGGACAAGCCGATCTCGCTGCGGGTGGCGCAGTTCGCGCAGTTCAAGGCCGGCAGGCTGCTCAACATGCGCGTGCTGATCGACACCTTTGATCTCGTCGAGCAGGCGCTCGGCCGTCCCATTCATCTGCCGAAGATGAGCCGGGTGGGGTGAGGGCACCAACGGGTCCCGTCATTCCCGGGCCCGATGACGTGCGCGTGAGCACCTGGCCGCCAGCCCCGCCGGGTCGCTTCCCATGTCGCCGGGCGCGCGCTTAGCGCGCGCGGCCCGTTGGTCTTCGCTGTGATGTGACGTTTCGCCCGCCCCTTGCCGCCACAATTTTGCGACGATATCTCCGCATCGTGGACGCGGAATGAAACGCATGATCGAGCCGGAAAACCCGCACAGTTTTCCCGATCATGCGCCGGGCTTGCGGGCAGGACGATGGAATTCTCGACAGGGTTGAGCTGGACCAGGCTGCCGCTGCTGGCGGCCGTGTTCGTGTTGGCGTCCATGACGGTGGCACCGGCGCAGATCGTACCGATGCAGCCCGACCAGGCCGCAGCCGCGCCCGAGGAGGCCGAGGAAGCGGCCGACGTCAACGATCCCGACGTGCTCAAGGGCATCGACGTCGACAAGCTCGACTGGAGCCAGCTCAATATCGACGCCGCCACGCTCAACGAGTTGATGGCGGCGAAGAAGCGCGCGCAGGCGACCGCCAATGGCGGGCCGAACTGGTCGAACGACCGGCGCGCCAACGGCACATCGGCGGTAACGGTGAAGCAATCGGTCACCCCGTTCTGGGACACCCAGGTCGGCGCCGACATGATGGTGACGCGCGAGCCCACCACGATGTCCGAGCTTTTGGCGGAGAAGGCCGCCAATGGCGGCAGCGTGCCGCAATCCTCCGGCAGCGCCTGGGCGACGGTGACCGCGCCGGGTGCGGGCTCGATCTGGGACAAGACCGCGGTGGAAGCCCGTGTCGATCCCGGCGCCGAAAGCAGCAAGCTCGGCGCCTCGCTCAGCAAATCGGTGCCGCTGTCGGACGAGCATTCCCTGACGCTGCAGAACGGGTACAGCGTCAACCAGCAAGGCACGACGCCGATCCCGGGCATTGCCGGCCGCACCACGCGCAACTACGAGACCGACCAGTCCGCCAAGGTCACCTTCGGCGAGACCGGAACGAGCCTCGTTGCCGGCCAGACCATGTCGACCACCGATGACAAATGGCTGCGCAAGGTCGGCGCCGAGCAGAAGCTGTTCGACAACGTCACCGTCTCCGGCTCCGTCGGCGAGACCGCGCAGGGCACCACGAACAAGAGCCTGACGGCCGGGTTCAAGAAGAGCTGGTGAGGTCTTCGCCTCCCTCGCCGGCGGGGAGAGGCCGGAATGCGCGCGGAGCGCGGATTCCGGGTGAGGGGGAGCCTCCCCGCGTCCGACTGTCGCCGAATCTGCGGAAGCAGCCCCTCACCCCAACCCTCTCCCCGTAAGAACGGGGAGAGGTCGACAACACCGCCACGGCAAAGCCGCCGAATGGTCGATCCTTGCCGCATCTACGCCCATATGCGGTCAAAATCGGACGCCCTGATGCCCTTCGCCTTACAGACGTCGTCGTGCGGGGGACACTCGCGCTGCGCTCAACGCGAACAGGGGAACAACGATGAACGCCATTCGTTCGGAAAAGATTGAATCAACTGAGACCGAGGTCGCCGACAGCAACCTCGCCGCGGTCACGGAAGTCGAGGCCGGCATCCGCGACTTCGTGCGCAACGACATCGCCTATCTGCGCCGTCCGGCCGCGGGCAGCGAGCCGGCGCTCGATGCGTCGGCGGAAGCGACCGTCACCAACGTCAACTCGCTGATCCAGCGCGTCGCCGGCACTTCGCTCGCCGAAATCGAGAACCTGATCTCCGAGCTCGAGAGCCTGCGCGATCTCCTGCATGCCGAAGGCCAGCGCGTCCAGCGCGAGATATCCGGCTACGCCCAGCTCAGCCAGGCCGCGATGAAGTCGACCCGCATGATCTCCGACAACGTCGCGCAGTGGAAGCGCGCCGCCGACGGCCTGCGCAACAGCTGATCGCAGTCCACAACGCTTTGACCGCCGCGTTCCCAAGGGAGCGCGGCGGTTTTATTTTGGGAGATGCGCGTCCCCATTGCAGGCGTCATCACCCGCGAAGGCGGGTGATCCAGTATTCCAGAGGCGGCGACGAATACGGATGGGCCTCGGCGTACTGGATGCCCCTCCTTCGCGGGGCATGACGACCGAGAATGTGGCAAGCTTTGCAGCTCCCACCCGCGAAATCTTGATTTGAACTTTCCACAGTCCCGCCGCGACTAAAGCCTAGCGCCGCATTCGCGGGCCCCTTTTTTGCGGGCCTTGGCAGGGGACAGTTTCAGATGGAAAGCATTCGGCCCGAGACCACGGACCCCATCCCGCTGCGCCCTGCGCCGACGCAGTTCGGCACGATCATGATCCGCTTTGTCGGGCTGCTGGTGGTCGCGATTGTGATTCTGGCGCTGGTCTACAGCCGATGAAACGGCTCGCCTCGCGCCGGCGAATGATGGGTTAATGAACCGTTAGCGATCCGCCACGACGGTCGAGGCTTCGAGCGTATAGCCGCCATCGGCATAGCCCCGCACCACCATGCCGGCAATCAGCATCACCGCGAGCGTCGCGGTGGCGAAGATGAATCCGACCAGCTTGAGTGCGCCGCGGTCTGCCATGGTCCTCGTTCCCTGTCCTCTATCCCGTTGGTTCAAATAGACAGCGACAGGTTCACAATTGGTTAGCAAATCAATGGTTCCGCGAAATGCTTCGCGACGAACCGCATGGCGAGGCTTATGGCAGCGAGCGCCAATTCCGTCCATAGCGCGCGGGCAACACTTGCCGCGCATTTTGGCCGTTCAGATTGGAACTGGTCTAACCGCCCTGCCCGCGCATCGGCACAAAGGCGGTCGTGGTGATCGCGTACACCTGTTCGCCGCGCTGGTTGGTACCGGTCGTGATGCCTTGCAGGATGCCCCAGCCGGGGCGCGAGGCGGAGACGCGCTTGTCGGTGACTTCGCTGACGAAGCTCACCACATCACCTGCGAGCACCGGCTTGATCCAGCGCAGGTCGCGAAACCCTGGTGACGGCCCCCACACCGCAATCTTCTCGCCACGTGCGGCAGCTTCCCTCGCAAGGCGCTGGCCATCAGCGACGAGCAGGCTCATGCAGGCGGAGCCGACATGCCAGCCGGACGCGGCGAGCCCGCCGAACAGCGAGTTCTTGCCCTCTTCCTCGTCGAGGTGAAAACGCTGCGGATCGAATTTCGCGGCGAACGTCTTGATGGCTTCTGCGGTGAACGTGTAGGAGCCGATCTCGCGGCGCAGGCCGATCGGCATGTCTTCGAAGAACCGCATCACTTGAGCCCTTCGCGCCGCTTGATCAGGATCGGGGAGGTCATCTCGCACAGCGCTTCGCCTCGCGAATTGCGGGCGGTGCATTTGAACTTGACGATGCCGAGTTCGGGCCGGCTCTTCGAGGCGCGCGCCTCCAACACGTCGACGTCGAGAGTCAGTTCATCGCCGGGCCTTAAAGGAGAGAGCCAGCGCACCTCGTCGACGCCGGGCGAGCCGAGCGAGGCTGCGCGGGTGATGAAGCCGTCGGCCATCATTCGCATCATCAGCGAGCAGAGATGCCAGCCCGAGCCGGACAGGCCCTTGAGCATGCTCTTGCTGGCAGCTTCCTCGTCGAGGTGCATCGGCTGCGGATCGAACTCAGCGGCAAAGGCCAAAATCTCGTCGCGGCTGACATGGCGCGGGCCGAACGTGCCGAAACGGCCGGTGGGAAAGTCTTCGAAGGTCAGGGTCATCTTGGTGAGATCAGCGGGGATGACAGATTGTGGCCGCACTTTGCGGCAATCTCAACCCGCCCGCCCGCATGGCTCGTGCTACATTCGATGCGGCAGGGCTTGCCTGCCCTGAGTCGGATGGACGCGGGTCAGGCCCGATTTGCCGGGGGAGAGAGATGTTCACATTCAGCGACCTGTTTCAGTGGGACCGCTTCATCACGCCGACCATCATCAAGACCTTCTACTGGCTGGTGATGGCGCTGATCTGCCTGTTCGGCATCTCCGGCATCTTTTCTGGGCTCGCAGCGATGGCGATCAGCCCGTTCGGCGGCTTTCTCGTGGTGCTCTCGTCGATTGCGAGCGTCATCGTCGGCATCGTGTTCTCGCGCATCGTCGCGGAGTTCATCCTGATCGTGTTCCGCATCAACGAGCATCTCGGCGCCATCCGCGACCAGGGCGGGATGCGCTGAGGCAAGCGCAGATGCGTAGGGTGGGTTAGCCGAAGGCGTAACCCACCGCTTTCATCACCGCGGGAGAAGTGGTGGGTTACGCTTCGCTAACCCGCCCTGCGAGTCCCACAGAACTTACGTATTAAACCTGAAATGCATCACGTCGCCGTCGGCGACGGTGTAGTCCTTGCCCTCGAGGCGCAGCTTGCCGGCATCGCGGGCGCCGGCTTCGCCGCCCAGCGCGACATAATCGTCATAGGCGATGGTCTCGGCGCGGATGAAACCCTTCTCGAAATCGGTGTGGATGACCCCGGCCGCCGCGGGCGCCTTGGTGCCACGATGGATGGTCCAGGCGCGCGCCTCCTTCGGTCCCACCGTGAAATAGGTGATGAGATCGAGCAGCCGGTAGCCGGCGCGGATCAAGCGATCGAGGCCAGCTTCTTCCAGGCCCAGCGTCTCCAGGAAGTCGACGCGCTCTTCGCGTGACAGCGTCGCGATCTCGGACTCGATCTTGGCGGAGATGACGACGGCGACAGCGTCCTCCTTCGCGGCCTGCTCCTCGACTGCCTTGGAGAAAGCGTTGCCGGTGGCGGCCGAGCCTTCCTCGACGTTGCAGACATAGAGCACGGGCTTCGACGACAAGAGGCCGAGCATCGAGAAGGCGCGCTCTTCCTCAGCCTTGCGCTCGACGAGGCGCGCGGGCTTGCCGTCGCGCAGCAGCACGAGCGTGCGGTTGACGAGGTCGAGCTGCTCCTTGGCGTCCTTGTCGTTGCCCTTGGCCTTCTTGGTGAGGTTGTCGACGCGCTTCTCGAGGCTGTCGAGGTCCGCGAGCATCAACTCGGTCTCGATGGTCTCGATGTCGGCGAGCGGGGCGATCTTGCCCTCGACATGGGTAATGTCGGAATCTTCAAAGCAGCGCACGACATGCGCGATCGCATCGACCTCGCGGATGTTGGCCAAAAACTGGTTGCCGAGGCCTTCGCCTTTGGAAGCGCCGCGCACGAGCCCTGCGATATCGACGAAGGTCAATCGCGTCGGGATGATCTGCCCTGACTTGGCAATCGCGGCGAGCTTCTCCAGCCGCGGATCCGGCACCGCGACCTCACCGACATTCGGCTCGATGGTGCAGAACGGATAGTTCGCCGCTTGCGCCGCAGCAGTCTCCGTCAGCGCATTGAACAAGGTCGACTTGCCGACATTGGGCAACCCGACAATCCCGCATTTGAATCCCATCGTGTCCTCTAACGCAGTGCGTAGGGTGGATTAGCGAAGCGTAACCCACCAACATTTTGCCGTGACATGGTGGGTTACGCCGAGCGGACTGCGCTTCGCGCAGCCGCGGGGCTAACCCACCCTACTCTTTGCCGTTGTCGTCCTTAGTCAAAAATCCCTTCGCCTGCATGGCGAGATGCACCTTGTTGGCGAAGGTCGCGTCCGCGCCTTTGGCGAGCAGAGCAGCGTGCTCGGCAACGGCGTCGCAGAGCGTCGTCACCCATTCGTCGTCGGCCTTGGCGAAGTCCGCCAGCACATAGCTGTGGACCATCGCCTTGACGCCGGGATGACCGATGCCGAGCCGCACCCGGCGATACTCGTTGCCGATATGCGCGGAGATCGAGCGCAGACCATTATGGCCGGCGATGCCGCCGCCGATCTTCACCCGCACCTTGCCCGGCGGCAGCTCGAGCTCGTCCTGGAACACTGTGACGTCGCCGGGCGCGATCTTGAAGAAGCTGGAGGTTTCCTGAACGCTGCGGCCCGACTCGTTCATGTAGGTCGTGGGCTTGAGCAGAATGACGCGCTCGGTCCCCAACGTGCCCTCGGAGGTCTCGCCCTGAAATCTGCGGCGCCATGGTGCAAAGGCATGACGCCGCGCGATCTCGTCGACGGCCATGAAGCCGATATTGTGCCGGTTGCGTGCGTATCTCGCGCCGGGATTGCCGAGCCCAACAAAGAGTCGCATGACGCGGCGCGCCCCTCGCCTGGCGCGCGGTCAGAAACCGCGCGCCAGCGCCGTGAGAGATTACTTCTTCTTGTCGCCGCCGGCCGGAGCCTTGGCAGCCGCTGCCGGAGCAGCACCCGCTGCGGGAGCTGCCGCGCCAGCCGCCGGAGCCGCCGCAGCCGCAGCACCCGGAGCCGCAGCACCGGCTGCAGCCGCAGCCGCCGCCTTCTGCTCTTCGGCGTAGCCGGAGGGCGGCACGATGGTCACGAGGGTTGCGTCCTCACGCGTCAGCGCCTTCACGCCAGTCGGCAGCTTGACGTCGGACAGATGCAAGGAGTGACCGATCTCGAGCGAGCCGACGTCGGCCTCGATGAACTGCGGGATGTTCTCGACACCGCATTCGAGCTCGATCGCATGAGCGACGATGTTCACCGTGCCGCCGCGCTTCACGCCGGGCGAGCCTTCCGCCTTCACGACATGCAGTGGCACGCTGATGCGGATGGTGGCGCCTTCGCCGAGACGCATGAAGTCGACATGGATCGGGAAATCCTTGACCGGGTCGAGGTGGAAGTCGCGCGGAATCACGCGGTGCTTCTTGCCCTCGAGGTCGATGTCGACAAGGGTGGTGAGGAACCGGCCGGCCAGGATGCGCTGGCGCAGTTCGCGATCGTCAACCGAGATCGGGAGCGGGGGCTGGTTGTTGCCATAGATCACTCCGGGCACTCTCCCGGCGCGACGCTCAGCCCGGGCGGCCCCCTTGCCGCTCTTCGGACGTGCGGTCGCCTTCAATTCCTTGACGGTCGCCATAACGTTAAGTCCTTGTTTTTGCAAAAGTTAATGGGCCGCAACGCGGCCCATGGTTTTCGCCGCAGCAAGCCTCCAGGGGTGCGGGGGCCGCGGACGTGGCGGGCTTTTAGCCGGAAGCTGCGGAAATGACAAGGAGAATGGGCATCCGGCCAGAACCGGTTTTGCCGTCATTCCGGGCGATCGCGCCAGCGGGCGAACCCGGAATGACGCCTGCTAGGAGGACGGCGGCGTTCCGCCTAGCCTGGTTTCCAGAGCCGCGATCCGGGCCTTCAGCGCCTCGTTCTCCTCGCGGGCGAGGCGGGCCATATCCTTGACCGCCTCGAACTCCTCGCGCTTCACGAGGTCCATGTCGCGCAGGAATTTCTCGGCCTGGGTGCGCATCACCGTATCGAACTCGCGCTTGACGCCCTGGGCGGCACCGGCGGCGTCATTCATGAGGCGTCCGATCTCGTCGAAAAACCGGTTGGTGGTCTGTGTCATGGCGATCTCCGGATGCCTTTGCGCGAACCTTGAGCTTGGGAAGACAATGGCAATCCGGACCCGGCCGATCAAGGGCCCATACGCGCGTCTGAGCCGTCCTTGTCATGCCCTGGTTTCCTTGCAATCGTATTGATCGGACCGGGCATAACAAGAATCAGAAAGCGAAGCACGAGACCATGATCGACCAGCAGATCGAGATCCCGACCAAGGACGGCTCGACCACCACCTTCATCACCCATCCCGAGCGCGGCGGCCCGTTTCCCGTCATCATCTTCTACATGGATGCGCCGGCGATCCGCGAGGAGCTGCGCGACATGGCGCGCCGGCTCGGTACGTCCGGTTACTACGTGATGCTGCCGAACCTCTATTACCGCTCCGGCGTGATGGAGATCGGACCGGTGCCACCGGACCCGAATGCGCCGGAGCGCAAGCGCATGTACGAGCTGATGAACTCGATCAACATTCCCCTGATCATGGACGATACGCGCGCCCTGCTCGCCTATGCCGAGGGCCAGGCGGCCGCCAACACCAGGCTGGTCGGCACCGTCGGCTATTGCATGAGCGGCCGTTACGCCATCAACGCCGCCACGCATTTTGCCGATCGTGTGAAGGCTGCGGCCTCGATCTACGGCACGCATCTGGCGACGGAGGAATCCAACAGCCCGCATCTCGCGGCGAGCAAGACCAAAGCCGAGCTCTATTTCGCCTGCGCCGAGACCGACATCTACGCGCCGCAGGAGATCATCGACAAAGTGAAGGCAGCCATGGAAGGCGCCAAGGCCGAGGTCGAGATCTATCCCGGCACCCATCACGGCTTCGCCTTCCCCAAGCGCCCGGTCTATCACCGCGACGCCGCCGAGCGGCACTGGGAACGCCTGTTGGCGCTCTATCGCCGCAATCTTGTCTAGAACCTTGGCGCGATGCCGCTTCTTCTGATCAACTTCCCCTCCTTCGACCCGATCGCGATTGCAATCGGGCCGTTCGCCATCCGCTGGTATGCGCTCGCCTATATCGGCGGGATCGTGATCGGCTGGATCTACGCCCGCGCGCTGGTCAAGACCGACAGGCTGTGGAGCGGGCCCGCGCCGATCTCGCTGGTCCAGCTCGACGATTTCATCCTCTGGGTTACGCTCGGGATCATCCTAGGCGGCCGCACCGGCTACGTGCTGTTCTACAACCTGCCTTTCTTCATCGAGCACCCCTCGGAGATTCTCAAATTGTGGGAAGGCGGCATGTCCTTCCACGGCGGCTTCCTGGGCTGCGTCGTTGCGGTGATGTGGTTTGCGCGCCGGAACGGCATTTCGATCCTGTCGCTCGGCGACATCACGACCGCCGTGGGGCCGATCGGCCTGTTCCTGGGGCGGCTCGCCAATTTCATCAATGGCGAGCTGTGGGGCCGCGCCGCCGATCCGAGCCTGCCCTGGGCAATGATCTTTCCGACCGGCGGCAACGTCCCGCGCCATCCGAGCCAGCTCTATGAAGCCGGCATGGAAGGCATTCTGCTGTTCACCGTGCTCGCCGTGATGATCCGCTTCGGCGCCTTGAAGCGGCCGGGAATGATCCTCGGCAGCTTCATCCTGATCTACGGCCTGACCCGGATCATCGGCGAGCATTTTCGCGAGCCGGACGCGCAACTCGGATTTTTGTGGGGCGGGTTAACCATGGGCATGCTGTTGTCGATCCCCATGCTTATCGTCGGCGCCATACTTATTGTATTTGCAGTGCGGCGCGGTGCGCCCGAACCGCTCGAGGCCATTCGTTAATTCATTTCGAGAAGACAGGCTGTGACCGACTCGCCGCTGCTGAACGAGATCAAGGCCCTGATCAAATCCTCCGGCCCGATGCCGGTGTGGAGGTACATGGAGCTGTGCCTGATGCATCCGCGTCACGGCTACTACATCTCGCGCGATCCGCTCGGGCGTGAAGGCGACTTCACCACCGCGCCGGAAGTCAGCCAGATGTTCGGCGAGCTCCTGGGGCTGTGGACGGCATCGGTGTGGAAGCAGATGGGCTCGCCGCAGCTGTTGCGGCTGATCGAGCTCGGCCCCGGCCGCGGCACGATGATGGCGGACGCGCTACGCGCGCTGCGGGTGCTGCCGCCGCTCTACCAGGCACTCCAGGTCCACATGGTCGAAATCAATCCGGTGCTGCGCGAGCGGCAGAAGGCGACACTGTCGGGTGTGCGCAACATCAGCTGGCACGACACGATCGACGACGTGCCTGAAGGCCCCTCGATCATCCTCACCAACGAGTACTTCGACGTGCTGCCGATCCACCAGATGGTGAAGCGCGAAAACGGCTGGCACGAGCGCGTCGTCGACATTGATGCGAACGGCAAGCTTCAGTTCGGCGCCGCCGCTGATCCGACCCCACGCTTCGACGTGCTGCTGCCGCCTTTGGTGCGGGCGGCGCCGGTCGGTGCGGTGTTCGAATGGCGGCCGGATGCCGAGATCATGAAGCTCGCAAGCCGCGTGCGCGACCAGGACGGCGCGGCGCTGATCATCGATTACGGCCACTTGCGCAGCGATGCCGGCGATACCTTCCAGGCGATCGCGCGCCACACCTTTGCCGATCCCCTGAAGGCGCCGGGCCAGGCCGACGTCACCGCCCATGTCGACTTCCAGGCGCTGTCGCGTGCCGCCGAGGACGTTGGCGCCCGCGTCCATGGACCGGTGACGCAGGGCGAGTTCTTGAAGCGCCTCGGCGTCGACACTCGCGCGGCAGCACTGATGCAGAAGGCGACGCCAGAAGTCGCCACCGACATCGCCACAGCGCTGAAGCGACTGACCGATACGGGCCGCGGCGGCATGGGCTCGATGTTCAAGGTGCTCGCCATCTCCGAGCCGCGGCTCACCTCGCTCGCGGCCCTGAGCGACCATGTTGAAGAAGGCGACGACGCGTCATGACTCTCGGCTCCTCGCTGCTCTCGGCCGTACCCGGCCTGCGCCACGCCTTCTTCACCCGCGAGGGCGGCGTCTCCAGCGGGATCTATGCCGCGCTCAACGGCGGGCTCGGCTCCAATGACGATCCGGCACTCGTCGCGGAAAACCGCCGCCGCATGGCCGAGCATGTTGGCGTTCGGCCTGAGCGTTTCATCAGCCTGCACCAGATCCACTCGCCCGACGTGCTCGTCGCCGACGGCGCCTGGCCAAGCGGTCCGCGGCCGAAGGGCGATGCGCTCGTCACCCGCACGCCCGGCCTTGCGCTCGGCGTCTCCACAGCGGATTGCGGGCCGGTGCTGTTCGTCGACCCGAACGCGCGGGTGATCGGCGGGGCACATGCCGGCTGGAAGGGCGCGCTGACGGGTGTGCTGGAGTCCACGATCTCGGCGATGGAAAAGTTAGGCGCCGAGCGCGGCCGCATCATCGCCGCGATCGGCCCTCTGATCCGCCAGGAAAGCTACGAGGTCGGCAACGAGTTCGTCGCGCGCTTCATCGAGGCGGACGCGAATAACGCGGTGTTCTTCATTCCATCCGTGCGCGAGGGCCATGCGATGTTCGATCTCGCCGGCTTCATCCGCATGCGACTGGAGGCCGCCGGCATCCTGATGATCGACGACCTCGGCCTCGACACTTATGCCGACGAGCGCTTCTTCAGCTACCGCCGCTCCGTGCACCGCAAGGAGCCGGACTACGGCCGCCACATCCACGCGATCGCGCTCGAAGCGTGAACACAACAGCAACACTTTGATTTCCGTCATTCCGGAGCGGCTCGAAGAGCCGAACCGGGAATCTCGCGCCACAACCTCCAGATTCCGGGCTCTCGCTACGCGAGCCCCGGAATGACTGCATTTGGGACTGTGGCTCCCCTGCCCTAGACCTTAACGCATTTTAACGATATCGCTGCCCTCCATAATGAGGGAAGCGTCATCATTCTTGCGCCGCGCGGGCACGCGCGTGCTGGTGGCCATGCTGCTGGCGGCATCGTGCGCACTTGGCGGCTGCGCCGGCGGCGGGGCGGCGAGCAACTCCTATGCGATGGCGCCGCCGAGCGGCGGCGGCGGGACGACGGTGGCCTTCGAATCGATCGATGGGCCGCCGCCGCAGGTGTTCGACCGCATGGTCGGCGTGCTCGACAGCGAATCGAAGCTGCGCAGCCTGACGGTGGTCTCGCGCGAGGGCACCGCTGCCTACCGTGTGCGCAGCTATCTCTCGGCTCAGGTCGTCCGCGGCAAGACCATGATCGCCTGGGTCTGGGACGTCTATGACGCCAACCAGCAGCGGGCGCTGCGCCTGTCCGGTGAGGAACCTGGCGGAAAGAGCGGCCGCGACCCCTGGTCGGCGGCCGACGACATGGTCCTCCGGAAGATCGCGCAGGCCGGATTCAGCGGACTTTCCAACATGATCAACGCAACGCCGGATGCGCCGAGCTCCGTTCCCGGCTTGCGGGGACCGGCAGTGGCAAGCGTGACGCCCGGCTCGCCCGTATCAGACATGCCGGCTGCGGCACTCGGCTATGCCGAGCGATAACCAGCGCTAAACCACAGCCCCAATACCCAGCCAAACTGTTGGCCCGACTCAGGATTTTCGCAGGGAAAACGTAGCATCCCGGGTTGCCAGTGCGGCCTTGGGCCTGATATTTGCTCGCCCGTCGAAACCGTGCTCCATGGGTATCCGAGATGTTGAACGTCGTGTCCAGCAAGGCGCGGGAGGAAGCGACCATGTCGGCCAAAAACGGCTCAATCAAGCTGGTTGCCGGCAATTCCAATCCGGCGCTCGCGCAAGCGATCGCGCAAGGTCTGGACCTACCGCTGACGAAAGCGGTCGTGCGGCGCTTCGCCGACATGGAGATCTTCGTCGAGATCCAGGAGAACGTCCGCGGCTCGGACGCCTTCATCATCCAATCGACCTCGTTCCCCGCGAACGACCATCTGATGGAACTCCTGATCATCACCGACGCGCTGCGCCGGTCGTCGGCGCGCCGCATCACCGCGGTGCTGCCCTATTTCGGCTACGCGCGGCAGGATCGTAAATCGGGATCGCGCACTCCGATCTCTGCAAAGCTCGTCGCCAACCTGATCACGCAGGCCGGCGTCGACCGCGTCATGACGCTCGACCTGCATGCCGGCCAGATCCAGGGCTTCTTCGACATTCCGACTGACAATCTCTACGCTGCGCCGCTGATGGTGCGCGACATCAAGGAGAAGTTCGACCTCTCCAAGGTGATGGTGATCTCCCCCGACGTCGGCGGCGTGGCGCGCGCGCGTGGGCTTGCGAAGCGCATCAACACCCCGCTCGCGATCGTCGACAAGCGGCGCGAGCGTCCCGGCGAGTCCGAGGTCATGAACGTGATCGGCGACGTTGCCGGCTACACCTGCATCCTGGTCGACGACATCGTCGATTCCGGCGGCACGCTCGTGAACGCCGCCGATGCGCTGATCGCCAAGGGCGCCAAGGACGTCTATGCCTATATCACTCACGGCGTCCTGTCAGGCGGCGCCGCCGCCCGTATCACCAATTCGAGGCTGAAAGAGCTCGTCATCACCGACTCGATCCTGCCGACCGATGCGGTGATCAAGGCGCCGAACATCCGCGCGCTGCCGATCGCCAGCCTGATCTCGGATGCGATCGCGCGCACGGCGTCGGAAGAATCGGTGTCGAGCCTGTTCGACTGATTTAAATTCCCGGTGCCCTAGGGTGGGTAAAGGCGCGACGCGCCGTGCCCACCTTTTTCTTTGCGGCGCAAACGGTGGGCACGCTTCGCTTCGCTTTGCCCACCCTATGATCGGCGCGCTCTGACGCGCTGCAGCACGCCTCGCAGCTCTGCGGGTTGTTGCGGGCAGCGGCCCGTGACATCATCCAGATACCGAGTCATCGCTGCCTTCTGGATGCCTGATGCCACGCCGGAAATTTGCTTGGGAAAAGCTGTCGGATGAGCAGTTGCTCGAACTACGCCTGAGCAGTTTGAGGGTGACGGTCGAAGGCACCTGGCTCGAGGATTGTGTCAGCACGCTTCACGAGGAACTCGAAGAGCGGGGCATCCGGCTGCGGCCACACACATGGATATCAAGCGAATGGTTTAGCCCGGCAGATGTGCCAGGCATCGCCGTCCCGTTCTATCTCGCACATCCGCGGCTGATGAAGCTCGAGAAGAAAATGATGTTCGACGTCGAGGGCGGAACCTGGCGCGAATGCATGGCCATCCTCCGACACGAGGCCGGCCATGCCGTGCAGCACGGCTACCAGCTGCAGCGGCGCCGGCGTTGGCAGCAGCTGTTCGGTCCCTCATCGAAACACTACCCGCGCTACTACCGACCCAATCCCGCCAGCCGGCGTTACGTCCAGCATCTTAGGCTCTGGTACGCGCAGAGCCATCCGGACGAGGATTTCGCCGAAACTTTTGCGGTGTGGCTGCGGCCGCGTTCGAACTGGCGGACGCGATATGCCGGTTGGCCGGCGTTGAAGAAGCTCGAATATGTCGACGAGCTGATGGGCGAGATCGCGGGACAGCGACCGGCGATCACGACGCGGGAGCGCGTCGATCCATTGAGTCAGCTCAGCCAGACGCTCGAGGACCACTACAAGAAGAAGCAGGCGTTCTACGCCTTCACGCCGCCGAAGACCTACGACCGCGACCTCCGAAGGCTCTTTTCCGCCGCCTCACGGCATCAACGGTCAAAGCCGGCTTCGGTCCTGATCAGGCGGCACCGCGCAAAAATCAGGCAATTGGTAGCGCGATGGACCGGCGAGAACCAGCTTACGCTCGACGCCGTGCTTGACGACATGATCTCCCGCTGCCGCGAGCTAGATCTGCGTGCCGTTGGCCCTGAACAGAAGCTCGTTCTCGACTTCACCGTGCTCGTCACCGCCAAGACCATGCACGCGCTGTTCGGCCCATCACGACGCAAATGGATTGCGCTATGAGACGCCTCCGTATTCTCGTGCTCATGCATCCGGATTTCGTGCCTCCGGACTCGACCGACGGATACACCGCGCAGCAGATCAATGAATGGAAAACAGAATACGACGTCGTGAGCACCCTGCGCGCGGCCGGTCATGACGTTCGTCCACTCGGCGCGCAGGAGGAAATCAAGCCGGTGCGCGACGCGATCGAGGACTTCAAGCCGCACGTGGTTTTCACCTTGCTGGAGGAGTTCCACTACAACGTCGCATATGACCAGCACATCGCGAGCTATCTCGAGCTGATGAAGGTCGCCTATACCGGATGCAACCCGCGCGGCCTGATCCTGGCGCGCGGTAAGGACCTTTCCAAGACGCTGGTGCACCATCGCCGGATCGCGGTGCCGGCCTTCGCCGTTTTCCCGATGCGCCGCAAGGTCAAACGGCCACCGCGCCTCGCGCTGCCGCTGATCGTCAAGAGCCTGAACCTGGATGGATCCTTCGGGATCTCTCAGGCATCGATCGTCGATACCGACGAGAAGCTCGCCGAGCGGGTCGCCTTCATCCACGATCGGAGCGAGACCGCCGCCATCGCCGAGCAGTTTATCGAGGGACGGGAGCTCTATGTCGGCGTGCTCGGCAACAACCGCCTGCGCGTTTTACCGGTTTGGGAATTGAAATTCGGCAGCATGGGCGGTCACAGGTCACGGCACATCGCCACCGAGAAGGCCAAGCACGATCCAGATTATCAGGAGCGCGTCGGAATCGTCGACGGGCCAGCGAAAGACCTGGCGCCCGAGGTCACCGCACGCATTCAGCGAACTGCGAAACGCGTCTATCGGGCGCTTGGACTCGACGGATACGCGCGCATCGATTTTCGTCTCTCCGCCGACGGCACGCCGTATTTCATCGAAGCAAACCCAAATCCCGAAATCGCGAAGAGCCAAGAGTTCGCCACGGCAGCTCAGCACGACGGGCTCAAATATCCGGATCTCCTGGAGCGCATCCTGACTCTCGGGATAAGTCGTGCCAAGGCAGGCGTATCCCTGGGTTGATCCTTGCGGGGCGAGTCCGGAATCGTTCGCGTTACCCAGCCAACCGTCCCACGCGCTAGGGTTGGAGCTTTCGCCGAAGAAACTGCACCGAATCGCTGATCGATCGCTCCCGAACCGCGGCATCGAAAACCATCGAATAGCCGGGCGCCTCGCCCATGCAAGCCGCGAAGAAGCCCGGGTCGAACGCCTTTGCTTGACCATCGATGAGGAACGCAGGTCCGTTTGATCCGAGCAGGATGAGCGGACATTTTTTTGTGCTGACGTAGTCAGGGTAGAAGCGCAACGTCACCAGGCTAGGAACGGTCCATGCGTGGTAGGCTCCCCGGTAGATGACGGTTTCGATCGGCGCCGGATTCCCGGCAGCCCGGGCGTAGGCCAGATAGCTTTCGATCTTTGCCACCGGCAGATTGTCGTCTTTCTCGCCAAGCAGCATCAACACCGGCGACCCGGTATAGGCACCGCTTTCGGCGATTACGCCGAAATTTCCGGCGGGATAGAAAGCAACATGCGCGGCGAAGCGACCTTGTCCGGGATCCAGCGCCGAACGAAGCCGCTCAAAGGCCGTCAGATGAGCCATCTCACCGCCATATGAGAAACCCATAATGGCAATTCGATCGGCGTCAATCCTGGGCTCGCTCGCCAGCCGCCGCAGCGCGGCGTAAGCGTCCGCCACACCGGCGGGCAGATAGGCCGGCGTCCCCGACAGAACCGCCCCCGTTGTCCCGCGCGCGGCAAAGCTGTCGTAGGTCAAGGTGGCGAAACCTGACTTGCGTAGTTCAGCAACGACATAGCCTTCATTGGCATCGCGATAGCCGCTGATCGTATGAATGACGATGATTGCGGGATAGTGATCCCTGGCTTCATCCGGAAAGCCCAGATTCGCACGGATAGTAACCGTTCCGGCCGGAGCCTCTCGCGTCAGAAGCTGACGAAAGTCGCTGTAGGTAGACGATTGAAGCGTGATCGTGGTCGTTCCGGCCTGTGGTGCCTGACAATGCGCAGCCGCTGTTCCAAATACGACCATCGCCATGAGGACGCATAAAAACCGGTGCATGAGAGCCCCTTCTGTCTGACTCTGCGCGTTCGCACTTACACGAAGTTCGGCAACACGATCTCGGTCATGAGCGTGCGCATGACCGCGGTCTGCTCGGCGCCGGTCCGCCGGTAATTCCCGCAATGGATCACGATGACGAGATCACGCGCGGGAATGACGAAGAGATACTGGCCGCCCCAGCCGACACCGCCGAACCAGTGCAATGGCTGTGGAGTTGTGCCGGGCGCATAATCGCCCATGTACCAGTGATAGCCGTAGCTGCGGATGTTGCTGGTCGGGACCACAGGCGTCGTGACGCGTTTTACCCAGTCGGCGGGAACGATGGGTGTTCCGTTCCAGGTGCCGCCAGCGAGCATGAGCCGGCCGATCTTCAAGAGGTCGCGCGGGAGGAGCCGCAGGCCCGACGCGGCGCGCGGCTCGCCGTCGCGGCCGACGCTCCAGTCGGACGGACCAAAGCCCATGGGATCGAACAGCACGCGGCGGCAATAGGCCGGCAACGCTTCCCCAGTGCCCTTGGCGATGAGGCGGCCGAGCAGCGCGGTGGCGCCGCCACAATAGGTCCACTTCACGCCGGGCTCACCAACGATCGGACGCTCGAGGATGAAGCGATAGCGGTCGGCGGCGGCTTCCATTGCCATCTCGCTGTTGCGCGGATCGCCATAGGGGATCGTCAGCTCGTCCCAGTCGAAGCCGAGCGTCATCGAGAGCACGTGATGGATCGTGATCTTGTCGCGGCCCGGCTGCCTGGCGAGATCGGCGTACTCCGGAAACTGGCCGTAGAGCTTGGCATCCGGCGGCGGGACCTTGCCTGCCGCAAGCGCAACACCATAGGCGAGCCCGACCACGCTCTTGGAGACCGAGCGCAGATCGTGCGCTACGTCCGGCCCGAACACGACATTATCGAGCAGCCGGTCCCAGGCCACGTCCACGCCCTGCCCGTAATGCTCGAACACGAACTTGCCGCCCTGGCTCACGAGCAGCGCATGTAGACCGAACACCTTGCCGTTGCGTTCGGCGTCCGCAAGCCGCTGCGCGATCGCTTCGGATGGTGCGGCTGCAAGCAATGTACGCGGCGCAGCGAGGCCGGCGCCAAGGACAGCGAGAAGGCGGCGACGATCAAGAAGGCTCATGGCTGCGTCTCCCATAAAAGCGCGCACCTGGAGGTGCATATTAACAGGTACCTTGTGATACACAGTACCTTGCTATATAAGTTCACTTCAAGGCAGTGTAGTCAAGTGGAGGAATGGCAGATTCCGCGAATCAAATTCAGCTCAAGAAGGGCGCGCTCGAACTCTGCGTGCTCGCTCTGCTCGCGCGCCGCGAGAGCTATGCCTATGAGATCGCCTCGACACTGGCGGCCAGCGTCGGCATGGGCGAAGGCACGATCTATCCACTGATGCGACGCATGCAGGATGACGGACTCGTCGACACCCGCCTCGCCGAATCCAGCAGCGGGCCGCCGCGAAAATACTACCGGCTCACGCCGGCGGGCCGCGCGGCCTTCACCGCGCAGAAGCGCGAGTGGCGCACATTCGCGGACGCCGTCAACGAGTTGCTCGGAGACACCAGATGAAGCGTGCCGACTTCCTCCACATCCTCGGTGACGGGCTCGCCGGACTTCCCAGAGACGATGTCGACGACATCCTCGCCGACTACGCCGCCCACTTCGATGAAGCCCGCGCCTCCGGCCGGCCCGAGGAGCAGGTCGCGGAAGCGCTCGGCGACCCGCGGCGACTGGCGCGCGAGCTGCGCGCCGAGACCGGGCTTCGCCGGTGGGAAAATCATCATTCCCTGCAAAACTCCACGGCCGCGCTGCTGGCACTCGGCGGCCTCGCCGTGGTCGATATCATCCTGCTGCTGCCGTTGCTGCTGGTGGTCGTGCTGATCCTGCTCGTGATAGCCTTCGTGATGCTCGTCCTCGGGATCGTCGGAATCGGATTGCTGCTCAGCCTCTACAAGCATGTAGGTGACGGACGGATCGTCGCGCTCATTTTGCGCGCTTTGGCGGGCATCACGCTGGTGACGACAGGCGTAGGTTTCGGTGCATTGCTGCTGCTTGGACTCAATGCTGCCGTCAGGTGGCTCGGCGGCTACGCGCGGCTGCATTACCGGCTGCTCAAGCCGGAGCAGCCGATCGCGTGAGTCAGGTGTCCGCCACCGCCCTGGCGCTGACAACCTCGGCAAAGGACGCAAAGAACTCTCCGGCGAGCTTCGTTGCCGTGGAGTTGATCAACCGCGCCCCGAGCTGGGCCAGCTTGCCGCCGATCTGCGCGTCGACATCATAGTGCAGCACGGTGCTGTCGGCACCGTCCGACTCCAGCCGCACCATTGCGCCGCCTTTGGCGAAGCCGGCGACGCCGCCCGAGCCTTCACCCGAAATGCGATAGCTGTTCGGTGGCTGAAGATCGGAGAGCGTCACCTTGCCGCCGAAGGTTGCCTTCACCGGGCCGACCCTGAAGACGACGGTCGCGGTCATTTCGTTCGGGCCGGTGACCTCGAGCGACTGACAGCCCGGGATGCACTGCTTGAGCACATCGGGATCGTTGAGCGCTGCCCAGACCTTGTCACGGGATGCGGGAATGCGCTGGCTGTCGGTCATCTGCATGGTCGGTCTTCTCCTTGTCCGTGAGCGAGGTGGCGGCGCGCTGGCCGCGGCGGCGCGCTTGCGTGATCTCGGCGAGGATCGACATCGCGATCTCCTCCGGCGTGATGGCGCCGAGATCGAGCCCGGCCGGCGCCTTGACGCGATCGATCGCAACGGCATCCACGCCCTCCGCGATCAGCTTGGCGCGCAGCGCCGCCATCTTGCGGCGGCTGCCGACGAAGGCGTGATAGGCGGCTTCGGTTGCGACCGCGGCACGCAGCGCGGCCTCGTCACCCTTGCCTTGCGTCGAGACCACGACGAAGCGTTTTGCCTCAGTCAATTCGCCCAACCGGTAGCCGTCGATGAGCGTGTCGGCGTCGGGCTGCGAGGCGAGATCGGCCGATGGCGCCGCCAGCGTGACGTGAAAGCCTAGCGTGCGGGCTTGGGCTGCGAGCGACAGCGCAACCGGGCTCGCGCCGAGAATGACGACCGAAGGATGCGGCAGCACCGGCTCGACGAAAATGTCCATGGTTCCCTTGCTCGGGCACATGTTGCTGGCAAAGCGGATGCCGTCGCGGCTCTCACCCGGGCTGACGCCGAGCTCGGCGAGCAGATTCTCCGGCTGCACCGACACCATGCGCGGCACGCCATCGGCGAGCGCCTCGCGCGCCGCCTTCAGCACCGCACCCCGGGCGCAGCCGCCGCCAATCCAGCCCGCGACGATGCGCCCGTCGGCCGCGATGATCGCCTTTGCGCCAGCTTTGGCCGCTGTGACCGACACGGTGCGCACAACGGTGGCGAGCACGAAGGCACGCTCGGCGGCCTTCAGCTGCGCCACCAGATCCAGCACTTCGACATTCGCTGTCATTGGCGCCTCCGTCAGAGCTTCGCCAGATAGGGTTCGAGCGCGTGCAGGCTTTGCAGCGTATTGGCGGGCGCGTAGAGATCGACATGAGGCAGCGCAGCCTTGATGCCCCTCGCCTCCGGCGCGTAGCCCGCCCACGCCATCATCGGATTGAGCCAGACGATGCGCCGGCAACGCCGCGACAGCGCCGCCATCTCCCGCCCGAGCAATACGGCGTCGCCGGTCTCGTAGCCGTCGGACACGATCATCACGCAACTGCGCGAATGGATCACGCGCTGCGCGTGCCAACGGTTGAAGCTTTGCAGGCTCTCGCCGATCTTCGTGCCGCCACCGGTGCCCTGCGCCATGATCGAGAGCCGGTCGAGCGCGCGGCCGGCATCCTTCTCCTTCAGCGCATCGGAAACGTAGGCGAGGCGCGTGTGGAACAGGAACGCCTCGGCCTCGTGGAATTCGTCGAGCACGCCGTGGATGAAGCGCAGGAACACGGATGTGTAGGCGCTCATCGAGCCCGACGCGTCGAGCAGAACGATAAGCCGCAGCGGCCTGTCCTTGCGCTGCCGCTTCACCAGGCTGATCGGCACGCCGCCATGGCTGATGTTGCGGTGGATGGTGCGGCGGAGATCGAGCCGGTATCCGCGCCTTCGCGCGAGATCACGCCGCGTCAGCCGCGTGCGCATCACTTTTGCGAGCTGCGCCGCGGCTTCGTGGGCCTGTGCGATCTGGTCGGGATCGCTGAGCTTGCGAAAATCGACCTCGGCGAGATTCTCGGCGCGCGAGGCGCCTTCCATCCGTCCCTCGCCGCCGCGCCCATCCGGTGCATCTTCGGATGACGGGATCTGGTCGGTGAGCGATTGCTTGCCGCCCTGCTCCATAGCCCCTTCCTGCAAGCTCTTGAGCGACGGGCTGTTCGCGCCTTGCGCCGAGCCGACCGTCCGCGAGCGCGAGCGCGAGCGCTTGCCGAGCCAGAATGCGTCGAACAGGCCGTCGAACTTGTCCCAGTCGGACTTGCGCGCCGAAAACAGATGTTTAAACGCCGAGCGCAGGAGGCCGGGACGCGCGACATAGCCCGCAGACATCAGCGCCGCCGCATCCAGCCCCTCGGCGAGCCCGACGCGGAAGCCGGCGTCACGCAATGTGCGCAGGAAAGCCGCGAGCCTTGCGGAGACAAGTCGGGAGACCTCGTTGAGATCGTCGAATTCGGGGCTCGCGCCGCAGCAGCTCATGCGACCCTCCCGAGCAGGCGCTGCGTCACCTCACGCGTGACGCGCGCGCGGTCCTCATGCGTCTTCAACAGGCAGATCAGCGTCTCGTGCACGGTCTCGGGCGCATCGTGGAGATCGCCTATGTCGAGGCCGACGAGCGCGGCCGCCCAGTCCAGCGTCTCCGCGACACCAGGCACTTTCCGCAATTCCTCCTTGCGGACGCCCTCGACCATGTGCGCGATCTGGAGCGACAGGGACGGGCTTGCGCCCGCGATCCGCGCCAGGATGATGCGCGTCTCGCGATCGACGTCGGGATAGTCGACATAGTGATAGAGGCAGCGCCGGCGCAGCGCGTCGGAGAGTTCGCGCGTGCCGTTCGAAGTCAGCACCACCTGCGGGATGGTGATCGCGGGAATGGTGCCGAGCTCGGGGATCGAGACCTGGAAGTCGGACAGCAGCTCCAGCAAAAACGCCTCGAACTCGTCGTCGGCGCGGTCGATCTCGTCGATCAGCAGCACCGGAGCCTGCGCGCGGCGGATCGCAGCGAGCAACGGGCGCTCCAGCAGGTATTTTTCCGAGAAGATCTGGTCCTCGATGCTGTCAGTGCCACGATGCGCCTGGATTGCCAGCAGTTGGCGCTGGTAGTTCCATTCATAGAGTGCGGAGGACTGGTCGAGACCCTCATAGCATTGCAGGCGGATCAGCTCGGTCGCATGCACTTTGGCAAGCGCCTTCGCCACCTCCGTCTTGCCGACGCCCGCCTCGCCTTCCAGCAGCAGCGGACGCCGCAATAATTGCATCAGCGAGATCGCGGTCGCGAGCTCCGCGTCGGCGATGTAGCCCGACGCAGCCAGCGCTTGCGCGATCTCGTCACGGCCTTTCATGTTACCTCCGTCATTCCGGGGCGGCTCGAAGAGCCGAACCCGGAATCTCGAGATTCCGGGCTCGCCCTTCGGGCGCCCCGGAATGACGAGATCAACTCCACTATGCCACCGCTCCCAGCTGCTTCGCCGCTGTCCAGTTGCGCCAGAAGTCGTGCGGCATCTGGATGTGCGTGCTCCCCAAGAACGAGAACGCGTCATTGACGGCATTGGAGAACGCCGGCACGCCGCCCACATTCGGGCTCTCGCCGACGCCCTTGGCGCCTATGGGGTGATGCGGCGACGGGGTCACGGTGAAGTCGGTCTCCCAATGCGGCGTCTCGACTGCCGTCGGCATGAAGAAGTCCATGAACGAGCCGGTGACGACGTTGCCGGTGTCGTCGTAGCGGATCTCCTGCCCCATCGCGATCGCGAAGGCCTCCGTGAGGCCGCCATGCACCTGGCCCTCGATGATCATCGGGTTGATGCGGGTGCCGCAATCGTCGAGCGCATAGAAACGCCGGACCTTGTACACGCCGGTATCGACGTCGATGTCCATCACGCAGAGATAGGCACCGAAGGGATAAGTCATGTTGGGCGGATCGTAATAGGAGACCGCCTCCAGTCCCGGCTCCATGCCCGGCGGCACCGAGTTGTACGCCGCCCAGCAGATATCCTTCATCGACATGAATTTTTCCGGCAGGCCCTTCACCCGGAAGCCGTCGATGTCCCATTCGAGGTCGTCCTCGTGGACCTCGAGCTTGTAGGCCGCGATCATCTGCGCCTTGGCCTTGATCTTGCGCGCCGCCATGGCGATCGCGGCACCCGCCACCGGCGTCGAGCGCGATCCGTAGGTGCCGAGCCCATAAGGCGCGGTGTCGGTGTTGCCCTCCTCGACCTGGATGTTGTCGGCGGGAATGCCGATCTCGGTCGCGATGATCTGGGCCCAGGTGGTCTCGTGGCCCTGGCCCTGGCTCTTCGTTCCCATGCGCGCGATGCCGGCACCGGTCGGATGCATGCGGATCTCGCAGGAGTCGAACATCGCGATGCCGAGGATGTCGCAGTTCTTCGACGGGCCGGCGCCGACGATCTCGGTGAAGAAGGAGACGCCTAAGCCCATGATCTCGCGGGTCTCGCCGCGCGTGAAGGCCGCGCGCTTGTCCGCCTGCTCCTTCCGGAGCGCGGCGTAGCCGGTCGTCTCCATCATCTTGCGCATGGCGGTATGGTAGTCACCGGAGTCGTATTCCCAGCCCAGGGCCGAGTGATACGGAAACTGCTCCGGCTTGATAAAGTTCTTCAGCCGTAGCTCGGCCGGGTCCATGCCAAGCTTCTGCGCCAGGATGTCCATTGCGCGCTCGATGCAGTAGGCGGCTTCCGTGACGCGGAACGAGCAGCGATAGGCGACGCCGCCCGGCGCCTTGTTGGTGTAGACGCCGTCGACCGCGAGATGCGCGGTCGGGAAATCGTAGGATCCTGTGACGATGTTGAAAAAGCCGGCCGGCCATTTCGACGGATCGGCGCAGGCGTCGAACGCACCGTGATCGGCGAGCACGTGGACGCGAAGGCCGGTGACCTTGCCGTCCTTGTTTGCGGCAATCTCGGTCGTCATGTGATAGTCGCGCGCAAACGAGGTCGCGGTCAGGTTCTCGATGCGGTCCTCGACCCATTTCACCGGCTTGCCGGTGACGATGGAGGCCACCGCCGCGCATATATAACCGGGGTAGGCGCCGACCTTGTTGCCGAAGCCGCCGCCGATATCGGGCGAGATCACGTGGATCTTCTGCTCCGGGAGCTTCGCGATCAGCGACACCACGGTGCGGATCACGTGCGGCGCCTGGAAGGTACCCCAGATCGTCAATTCGCCCTTGATCTTGTCAAAGGAGCAGACGCACTGGCAGGTCTCCAGCGGCGACGGATGGGTGCGGTGATAGGAGATCATCTCCTTGATCGTGACCTCCGCCTTCTTGAAGGCGGCGTCGGTCAATTCCTTGTCACCGACCGTCCACTCGAAAATGTGGTTGTGGTGCTTGCGCGGACCGTGCGCGCCAGATGTCTTGCCGGCGAGATCCTCGCGCAGGACGGGCGCATCAGGCGCCATCGACTTGAAGGGATCGACCAGCGGCGGCAGCGGCTCATACTCGACAACCACCTTGTTGACACCGTCGTCGGCGGCATAGCGGTCGGTCGCAACCACGAAGGCGACCTCCTGGTTCTGGAACAGCACCTTGCCGTCGGCGAGCACCATCTGCACATCGCCGGCGAGCGTCGGCATCCAGGCGAGGTTGACCGTCTTCAGCGTCTCGGCGGTGATGACCGCGAGCACGCCGGGGACCTTCAGCGCCTCCTCGCTGTTGATCGACTTGACGCGCGCATGCGCGTGTGGCGAGCGGACGAAGTCGCCGTGCAGCATGCCCGGCAGCTTGACGTCGTCGACATAGTTGCCCTTGCCTTGGGTGAAGCGGATGTCCTCGACGCGCTTGCGCTTGCAGCCCATGCCTTCGAGTGCGGCCGTGCGTTGTTCCCGCGTGGGAGTTAAGTCGTTCATTCCGCGGCCTCCTTGAATTCGATGCCGTTGAGCTTGGCAGCGGCGTATTGAATCGCCCTGACGATGTTCTGGTAGCCGGTGCAGCGGCAGATGTTGCCGGAGATGCCCAGCCGGATTTCCTCTTCGGATGGCGAAGGATTTTCCTTCAGCAAGCGGTGCGCCCGCATGATCATGCCGGGCGTACAGAAGCCGCATTGCAGGCCGTGCATCATGCGGAAACCTTCCTGCAAGGCCGACAACGAACCGTCGGCATTGGCCATGCCCTCGACGGTCGTGATGTCGCTGCCATTGGCCTGGACCGCGAACATGGTGCAGGACTTCACCGACATGCCGTCGATATCGATGGTGCAGGCACCGCAATGGGTGGTCTCGCAGCCGATATGGGTGCCGGTCATCCCGAGGTTCTCGCGGATGAAATGCACGAGCAGCGTCCGCGGCTCGACGAGGCCTTCGACCTCGGCACCGTTCACCTTCATTGTCACATGTGTTTTTGCCATTCGTCCCTCCCCTAGCGCGCGCGGCTCGCGGCGCGTTGCAGCGCCCGCGCCACCATGATGCCGCCGACATGCTTGCGATACTCGACCGGCCCCCGAGCGTCCGCCGCCGGCGACATGATCGCTTGCGCCGCAGCCGCGGCGTTCTTCAGCGCAGCCGCATCGAGGCTCGTGCCGATCACCGCTTTCGCGGCGTCAGCCGCGAGCAGCGGCGTCTCGTGGACATTGGTGAGCCCGATCGCGCAGCTTGCGACCTTGCCGCCCGCCAGGGTGAGCACGACGGCTGCAGCGGCGGTCGCGTAATCGCCGACCTTGCGCTTGAGTTTTTCGTAGGCGTAGCCGTGGCCCGCGGCGGGCAATGGAACCGAGACAGCGGTGAGGATCTCGCCGGGCTCGAGCGCGGTGAAATAGGCGCCCTGGTAGAAATCGGCCGCCTGGACCTCGCGGGCGCCATTCGCGCCTTCCAGGCGATAGGTCGCGCCCAGCGTCAGCATCAGCGCCGGCATGTCGTTGCCGGGATCGCCATTGGCGACATTGCCGCCGATCGTGCCGCGGTAGCGCACCTGCGGATCGGCGATCAAAAGCGCGGCCTCATGGAGGATCGGCACTGATCTTGCGACATCCTCTGAGGCGAGCAGATCATGCTGGGTGGTCATCGCGCCGATGACGAGGTTATCGCCGTCGCGGCGGATGCCCTTGAGGCCGGCGATGCCGTGGAGGTCGACCAGATGCGCGGGGCTCGCCAGCCGAAGCTTCATCATCGGCACAAGGCTGTGCCCGCCGGCCAGCGGCCGCGCGTCCTCGCCGAGGTCGGATAGCAGTTTGACGGCGTCGGCAACGCTTGCCGGCCGGTGATAGCTGAATGCGCCGGGGATCATCGTCTCCTCCCAATCGTCCTTGCGCACGGTGGCGCGGACGTTGGGCGGGACCGTCTTCCTGAGCGGAGCGGGCTGCAATGGTTGGGGCACAAAGAGGGGAATTTCGCACGAAATGCGGACTGGAACCCACGAATTGCGTCAGAGAGGGCGACCTATGGACCTGACCTCCGCTGCACCTCTCCCGCTTGCGGGGGAGGTCGGCGCGCGTAGCGCGACGGGCGGGAACTCGCTCCACATTGGGAATCTCGATTGCGGAAGCACCCCACCCCAGCCCTCCCCCGCAAGCGGGAGAGGGAGCGCACTACGCGTGCCGCCGCGACGCCAGCCCCAGCCTCGCCTTCACCTCGGCGATCTTGCTGCGGCTCACGGGCACACGGTGCGGGGACGGGCCATCGAGTTCGAGCACGGCGCCGTCGCCCTCCCTGCGAACGAGGGCGACGTGGGGGATGCAGACGATGTGGCTGCGGTGCACCCGGAGAAAGAGACTGGGGTCCAGCTGCGCCTCCGCCTCCGAGATCGACCACGGGCACATGCGCTCGCGGGTGCCGTCATGCACCCGCGTATAGTGGGCATCCGCACGCACGCTGCGGACATCGGCGGTATCGATGAAATGTGTGCCGTCGGCGCCTTCCACCGGCAGGCGCGGGACGGGCGCCGCGCGCGGCGGCTGACCGACGCCACCGAGCGGCGCCGACACCGGCCGTGGTGACGCCGCAGCTAGAGCCGGCGCAACAGCCTCGACTGGCGGCGCGGTCGGGTCGTCGGCCATCGCCGGCACCAGCGTCTGCCGGCGCGGATCCGGCACCAGCGACAGCAGGAAACCGGCGGCGATCACGAAGCACAGCACGGCCACGACGATGGATAATATTTGCTGCGACGCCGCAAGGCCGCCGCCGAGATGCTGATGCGCTTCACCCGTGAGCGGCATGAAATGCATGCCATGCATCGCCGTGTAGTGCATGCCGGACACAGCAATCCCATAAGCGATCGAACTTACGATCAGGCGAAGACCTTCCTGCTGCGCCAGGAAGGCACGCAAGCCGCCATAGGCGGTGACGATCGCGACCACGACCGAGAGCAGCACCATTGACCCGTCATGCGCAATGGTGAACGGCCCGGAAAGGCCGTGGATGCCGACGTAATGCATGCTGCTGATACCGACGCCGAGCAGCACGGCCGAGGACACCACCCGCTTCAGCGATGGCTCGCCGATCGATACGAAGAACAGGGAGATGCCGACGACCAGCGCGCAGATCAGGAATGAGATGATGGTGGGCAGCACGAGATAGACGGTGTCCGGCGGCAGCGGCGCCGCCAACATGCCGACGAAATGCATGGTCCAGATGCCGACGGCCAGAAATGCCGCAGCGCCCGCCAGCAGCACGCGGTTGCTGACGCCCGGCGTGTTGCGGATGCGCGCCGCAAGCGCAAAGCCGGTATAGCCGCCCAGGCTCGCGATCGCCACCGAGAGCGCGACCAGATAGGGATCGTGTCCTTCGAACATGATCTTGCCGGCCAGTCCGTCTCCACGGACCGGTCCCCTCCCGCCGCCGAGTTTATCAACGCAGCGGCGGGAAAGACAATCGGCGGCCTGTGAGACGAAGGTTATACGATCCCCGCCGCGACCTGGCCGCGCAGCCGCTCCAGTCCGTGCAGCGTGTTGGCGCAGGCCTCGGCAACCTCGACGCCCTTGATTGCAAAGTGCTTGCGGAAGAAATCGTAGTGCACCTCGGTCTCGTGGAATTGCTGCGGCGTCAGCACGGCGGAGAACACCGGCACCTCGGTGCGCAGCTGCACGTCCATCAGCGCCTTGATCACGGTGTCGGCGACGAACTCATGGCGGTAGATGCCACCGTCGACGACGAGGCCGGCCGCGACAATCGCGGTGTAGCGCCGCGTCTTGGCGAGGATCTGTGCGTGCAGCGGGATCTCGAACGAGCCCGGCACCTGGAACACGTCGACATGGGTGAGATGCCGCGCCTCGGCCTCCCTCAGGAAGGCAAAGCGCGCCTCCTGCACGACGTCGTGATGCCAGCAGGCCTCGACGAAGGCGACCCGCTGCGGCTTTGCGAAGCGGGGATGCTCGTGCGCCGGCGGCTCGGGTGGAACCGGCGGAGGTTTGATTTCTTGGGAGGGGTGAAGCTGGGATGCTTCGACTTGCGGGTCTTGCAACATCTGATTCATGGCTTTCCTTCTTAAGGACCAGAATCAGGGCATACGGAACGACAAACGGCCGCATCCTCGCGATGCGGACCGCCACCGACCGTTCTCTTTCATCCGGACTTTAACCGTCGGCTTCGGAGTTGCACCGAATCTGCTGACCCTTCCCCTTTGCGGAGGAAGGCGCTCGCGGGCTTGGACCTTACGGCCCTTTACCGCCGGTGGGGACTTTCACCCCGCCCTGAGAACATCGGCTGCTCGGAATGAACAACCTGGATGAAATATGACGCCGGCGGGCGGCCGCAGCAAGCGCCTTCGGCATCGCCAAACCGCATGGTCCCATGCTGCCGGGGCGGTCCGGCGCCCCATGGAACGGAATTTTGGGACGGCATTAACGATTGCCGCACCAGT
Organism: Bradyrhizobium sp. UFLA05-153; assembly: GCF_054185185.1. Lineage (NCBI taxonomy): Bacteria > Pseudomonadati > Pseudomonadota > Alphaproteobacteria > Hyphomicrobiales > Nitrobacteraceae > Bradyrhizobium > Bradyrhizobium sp. UFLA05-153. Next base: position 4,372 of record NZ_JBBIAM010000006.1, on the reverse strand, counting down.
TGCTCAATCCGATTCCGATTTGTTCTCAAATTAATAATTGTGACCGAGATGAGCTGTGGACGAGCCTGTCGGACCTTGTGGACGGACTCGCGACGGAGTTGCGCAGATTCCGCAAATCACATCAGTTGATCCCCGAAAGGCCCGCGCGATCCGAGGGGATCGCCGTCAGCGACGTTAAGGGAGCGCGCGCCGGGCCAACCGCGTGCGTATCAAGATAACAAAAAGGCAAGAGGTCGAGACGGCATGTCCCTGCTCGAAAGCAATATCGATTCCCGCAGCCACCCGCTCTCGGTGGTGGAGGACATCGCCGCCAGCAACAATTGGGCGTTCGAACGTTCCGGCGACGACGAGATCACCATCGTCTCGAAGGGACAGTGGACCGACTATCAGCTCTCCTTCACCTGGATGGGCGAGATCGAGGCGCTGCATCTGGCCTGCGCGTTCGACATGAAGGTTCCGGTCGCACGCCGCTCCGAGGTGCAGCGGCTGGTCGCCGCCATCAACGAGCAGTTGTGGGTCGGCCACTTCGATCTGTGGACCCACACTGGCATGATCATGCACCGCCAGGCCCTGGTGCTGCCGGGTGGACTGACCGCCTCGACCGCGCAATGCGAGGCCATGCTCGCCGGTGCCATCCACGGCTGCGAGCGCTATTTCCCTGCGTTCCAGTTCGTGGTGTGGGCGGGCAAGTCGACCACCGAGGCGATGGACGCGGCGATGTTCGACACGGCCGGTGAGGCGTAAGGCCTCTCCCCTCGTCGTCCTGGACATGCGAGCGGAGCGAGCGCGATCCAGGACCCATACCGCGAGGTCTGACCGCATCGCGCGGTGCTTGTTGCCGACATCCCCATCCACTAGAACCACTCGGGGTAATGGGTCCTGGCTTTCGCCAGGACGACACCGAGTGAGCGGCACCAGCGATGGCGAACGACAGCACCTTGAAGAACATCACCGGCACAGTCCTCCTCGCCGGCGCGGGCAAGATGGGCGGGGCGATGCTGACCGGCTGGCTGGCGCAAGGTCTCGATCCACGCCGCGTCGCGGTGATCGAGCCGCACCTGTCGCCGGAGATCAGCGCGCTTGCTGCGAAAGGCGTTGCGCTCAATCCGGATGTGACCAGCGCCGGCAGCGTCGAGACGCTTGTCGTCGCGGTCAAGCCGCAATCCTTCCGCGAGGCCGGCGCGAAGCTGAAGCCCTATGTGTCTGCAGGCACCTCGGTGGTCTCGATCATGGCGGGAACCACGATCGCCTCGCTGCAAGAAGTCTGCGGCGGCGCCGTCGTGCGCGCGATGCCGAACACGCCGGCCGCGATCGGCCGCGGCATCACGGTTGCCGTGGCCGCGAACAATGTCAGCGACAAGCAGCGCGCAGTCGCCGACGCGCTGCTCCGCACCGCCGGCTCGGTCGAATGGGTCGAGGATGAAGGCCTGATGGATGCTGTCACCGCCGTGTCCGGCTCCGGCCCCGCTTATGTCTTCCTGCTCGCCGAAGAGCTCGCGCGCGCCGGCGTGGAGGCAGGTCTGCCGGAAGCGCTCGCAACCAAACTCGCGCGCGAGACCGTATCAGGGGCCGGCGAATTGTTGCACCGCTCGGAGCTCGCATCGAGCACGCTGCGCCAGAACGTCACCTCGCCCGGCGGCACCACCGCCGCGGCGCTCGAGGTGCTGATGGGCGAAGTGGGCCTGCGTGACCTGATGATCCGCGCGATCGCGGCGGCGACGAAGCGATCGAAAGAGCTCGCCAAGTAATTCGATGCCGTAGGGTGGGCAAAGCGGAAGCGTGCCCACCACTTCTGTCGCACACGTGGAGAGATGGCACGGCGCAAGAGCGCCTTTGCTCACCCTACGGCATCCCCGCTTTACGGCTTCTTCTACGTTGCGCCCAACCGCTTGTTGAACGTCTCGACATTGACGAGGCCGCGGGCGTGGCGGCCTTCGCCGAGCTTGCGCGCACCCTCGAACGCCTCGACCTCGAAGCGGATCACGCGGCGCTCGACCGCGATCACCTTCGCGGTGGTCCGCACCGTCGCGCCGACGAGGCTTGCTGCGAGATGGCGGATGTCGACCTCGGTGCCGACCGTGACCCAGCCCGGCTGAAGTGCACCGCGGATAGCATCCCCCGCAGTCATCTCCATCTCCAGGATCATCATCGGCGTCGCATAGACCATCGGCATGCCGGGCACGAAATGCCCAACCGTGCGCTCCGCCGGCACCACCAGCGTGCGCTCAGCGCTCATGCCGATCGTGATGAACTCGCGTGCGTCCATGATGCCTTGTTCGTCATTCCGGGACGCGCGAAGCGCGGACCCGGAATCCAGAGGTTGGGGATCGAGATTCCCCAATGCGCAATTGCGCATTGGGGTTCAGCCCTGCGGGCTGCCCCGGAATGACGCTCACGCGTCACTTCTTCGCTGCGGCCGCGCGTTCCACGAAGGTCTTGCCGCCCTTCATCTTGTGACGAAGCGGAGCTTCGTTGATCTGGATGACGACGGCTTCCGCGTCGACGCCGAGATTCTTCACCAGCGCCTGCGTGATGTCGCGCATCATGCCGGCCTTCTGTTCGTCGGTGCGGCCTTCGGCCATGCTGATGGTGATCTCAGGCATCGTCTTCTCCCTGCGGCTTTCGCGATGACCGGGCACATCCCGGCCATTCATGGTCGTTCGCATCAAACAGGACGCAGATGCCCGGGACAAGCCCGGGCATGACGGCTATCGCGAATAGCTAACCCCAGCTCACGTCATGGCGCGCGAGCACCTCGCGCACCTTCGCGACGAGATCAGCCTCGCCGCACGAGAATTGTGCCGGGCGCGTCTCGCGCCATTCCTGGTTGGAGGCGATCGCGGCCGCGGCCTTGGCGCCTTCGATCAGATCCTTGATCTGGACCTCGCCGCGCGCCTTCTCATCCGAGCCCTGGATGATCACGCAAGGCGAATTACGGCGATCGGCATATTTGAGCTGGTTGCCCATGTTCTTGGGGTTACCAAGATAGAGCTCGGCGCGGATGCCCGCGCTGCGCAAGGCGCTGACCATTTTCTGGTAGTCGGCGACGCGGTCGCGATCGAACACGGTGACGACGACGGGCCCGAATTCGGGCCGCGTGTCGAGCTTGCCGAGCAGCGTCAGCGCGGCCTGCAAGCGCGACACGCCGATCGAAAAACCTGTCGCCGGCACCGGCTCACCGCGGAAGCGCGAGACGAGGCCGTCATAACGCCCGCCGCCGCCGACCGAGCCGAAGCGAACCGGGCGGCCCTTCTCGTCCTTGGTGTCGAGCAGGAGTTCAACCTCGTAGACGGGGCCGGTGTAGTATTCGAGGCCGCGGACGACGGAAGGATCGATCTTGATGCGATCTTCGCCGTAGCCGGCAGCCGACACGAGCTTGCCGATCTGGTCGAGTTCATCGCGTCCCTGCTGTCCGATGGCACTGGCCGCCAGTCGCGAGTCAAGCGGTCCGTTATTCTGTTCGATAGCGGAGATGACAAGCGCGATGTCGTCCTCCTTCAGGCCTGCGCCCTTGGTGAAGTCGCCGGACTCGTCCTTGCGACCCTCGCCGAGGAGTTGTCGCACACCGGCAAGACCAAGCCTGTCGAGCTTGTCGATCGCGCGCATGACGGTGAGCCATTGGGCGTCGTCGGCGATGCCGAGCGCATCGCGCACGCCATCGAGAACTTTCCGGTTGTTCACTTTCACCACGTAGGAGCCACGCGCGATGCCGAGCGCCTCCATCGTGTCCGCGGCCATCATGCAAATCTCGGCGTCCGCCGCCGGCGTCGCCGAGCCGACCGTGTCGGCATCGAACTGCATGAACTGGCGGAAGCGGCCGGGGCCGGGCTTCTCGTTGCGGAAGACGTAGCCGGCGCGGTAGCTGCGATAGGGTTTTGGCAGCGTATCGAAATTCTCGGCGACGTAACGCGCGAGCGGCGCGGTCAGGTCGTAGCGCAAGGAGATCCACTGCTCGTCATCGTCCTGGAACGAGAACACGCCCTCGTTCGGGCGGTCCTGGTCGGGCAGGAATTTTCCGAGCGCGTCCGTATACTCCATGGCCGGCGTTTCCACCGGCTCGAATCCGTAGAGCTCGTAGACGGCCCGGATCTTCTCGACCATCTGGCGCGTGGCCTTGATCGCGGCGGGATCGCGATCCTCCAGCCCGCGCGGCAGGCGCGCCTTCAGTTTCTGGGGTTTTTTGGGTTTTTCGGCCATGCGCGGCGTTTACCAGCCGACGCGCGATGCGGCAACTGGCGTGTTCTTCACCTCGCCCCGCTTGCGAGGAGAGGTCGAAATTCACGCTGCAAGCGGGAATTTCGGGTGAGGGGGACTCTCCGCGAATCTCACTGCCACCGCCCCCTGTCTCTTATACACATCTGACGCTGCCGAC